>DASYGC010000701.1:0-2051 GCA_036000225.1 Ktedonobacterales bacterium
AGCCACTCTTGATTGAGCGGCTGCCTGCTACTGGCACCACGCCAAATCTTGAAGCACACTCCGGATTCCGAAAGGCGTACAACCGTACACCGCTACGAGTTTGGGCAGCACTCCTGATTGACTGGGAATCCCCTGGGTGGCGCAACGGAGGACAGCCCCCAACTCAGCACCCAGACGTTGCACGACGCGACATTAGGGCAAGGTGGTGAAATCCTGATTGAAGATAGCCCAATGACCCGAGACGGTAGTGTAGAACACCCCGATGTGGTGATGGTCGTAGACTCTCCCGGCGCCGCCAGGATTCCAGTTCGGCGTCACAAAGACCAGCGCGGTGCTGTTTTCCATTGAGCCCAGTGTGGTCCATTAGGGAGCTGCTGCGTCCCGGTGAAGCGTGGCAAACGAAGGTGGGAGGCCACGTGAGCTTACACCGCCAGCCGTCCAGTATCGACGAGCCAGCGCAGGAAGCGCAGGCGCGCCAGTTCGGCTTCGCTGAAGAGATCGCGGCGCTGCGCATAGCGCTCGCGCAGGGCTTCGAGACAGCCCATTTCCTCAACGCTAAACGAGACATCGTCAGTGGCCGCGGAGCTGTCACTCGCTGATTCAAGATCCTGTGGCATGCGATTGGGGTCGCTCATGGTTGGTGCCCTCCCGTTCCGTCTGTGTGGCAGGCCCCGCCATGGCCTAGCCTGTCCATAGTTTGCCCGGCAACGGGGGCGAACACCACGCATAAAGCGCAAGATAACCCGGAGAAATTGCCGCGGATCCACTCTCACATCACCCTCACCAGAGCGCATCAAGAAAGCAAAATGTGACGGACGATTGCCGGTACAGCGCGCCTGTGCTACACTATGCGCCATGCCGTACATCGCAGGCAGCTTTCTTTGCACGCCTGCCTGGCGGTTCGCCACACCGGTGCTAGCAGGCGCCGTATGCGAGCAGTTGATCGAGCGTGTGGTCCGCTCTGGATTGGGGAGCGGATGAGGTCTCGTAGTGGAGTCGGTTCGCCGGCAGGCGACCACGGGTTGGTGCGAGGGTAGGTGGGTGAAACCGCGATGACAACAGGCGATGCCAGGCGCGCGGCACAGGCGCCGCGCGGCGTACAGCCGGGCGCGCGCCCCGCGATGAGCGTGCTCTTCGTTGATCCCGACCTCGTAGGCGCCCAGCGACTGGCCGATGCGATCAACGATCGCTATGCCGTCGCGGTGGTTTCGAGCGCGCGCCAGGCGTGGGAGACGATGCGGCGCGGTCTGCCCAACGTGGTGGTGACCGAGCTCGACCTGCCCGATACCAGTGGCCTGGAATTGATACGCGCGATCTATGCCACACCGGCCACGCATAACGTGTACCTGCTCGTCGTGACGGCGCGAACGGGCATCCGCGACAAAATCGCCGCGTTTCAGGCCGGGGCCGATGACTTTCTGGTGAAACCGATCGAGCCGAGCCAGTTTGATATGCACCTCCAGCTCGTAGCTCGCTTTCGCCGCGTCCTGGGGAGTTGACTCGCGCCTCCGTGGTGTGCAGCTCGCGACAGATCGGCGACAGGGGAAGGATGGATCTCAATGTCGGCGCCCGCTGGTAAGCACTACACCGTCCTGATCGTTGATGATAATCCCGAGTTGCTGACGCTGATTACGGAATCGCTCACGCTGCTCGGGGACTACACCGTGCTAACCGCTGAGGACGGTGCGCTGGGATTGGAGCGGGCAGTCGAGCTGCGGCCCGATTGCCTGGTTATCGACATCAAGATGCCCGGGTTGGATGGCTATCAGCTGGTGCGCGCCGTGCGCGGCGACCCCGCCACCGCAACCATTCCCCTGGTAATGCTGACGGCCCTGCCCCAGGAGAAATATCGTCTGGCTGGCTTGCTGGTCGGCGCCGATCAGCATCTGACCAAACCCACCAAGCCCGCCGACCTGGTGGCGGCGATCCAAGCCGCCATCGACCTGAGCGTGGCTGAGCGCGCGCGCCGCATGGATGGCCTCGCGCGCGAAGCATCCGAAGATCCCCACGAGAACACCTGATCCTGGCATCGTCCCACGCGTCTGTGGCGT
>DASYGC010000702.1:0-15897 GCA_036000225.1 Ktedonobacterales bacterium
TCTACGGACTGTGTGCCGACAGGAAAGGCCGCGCCATATGCCGGACTGCAGTAGACCGCGACCAGGCGACCGGAGTGATTATCGGTGAACGCCTGAAGCGCGCCCTGCTGTGTGACATCGGCGGGGAGGATCGTCAGCGCGAGCGTGGTGGCGCTCGCCAGCGACAGTTTCACCGTGGTATCCACCTGATAACTCATGAACAGGATACGATGATTGGGCGCGGGCGCGGCCACCTCCATGATGGGTTGACCGCTGTCGGCATACTTGCCGAAGGACCACGTGCCCGCGGCAAAGCCCTGGAAGTCTCCCCAGCGCGGCGCAAACGCGCTGATGTCCGCGCCCAGGCCACCCGGCTGGATGGTATCCAGATCGGACTGGCTGGCAGAACACGGATAGGTTGTGGGCGATGGAGTTGGCGCGAACGGCTGAGGGGTCGTGTCCACCTGTGCCGCCACACCAGTTGCTGGCAATGCGAGACGGTACAGCGGCTCGGTGCTGGGCTGCAACTGCGCGTGGACATACATGGCGGGTTGAGCGCCATCGCCGATGCCTCCCAGGGTAAACACGACACGGCCGGTATAGGGCAGTTGCATATTCGGCCCAACCGCGCGAAATTGCGTGGCGCCTGGGGCGAGCCGTAGCGCCTGGACCAGGTAATGGTGGGCATCCACGCGGCTACTATGCTGCGCATAGACTGAGTCGTCTGCCATCACGCCGACCAGCGAGGCACTACTGGTCGCAGTGCCCAGACTCCCGGCGCTCTGCCATGAGCCACCCGAGAGCGCGCGGCGCAGGATGACGGGAGGAGCGCCTTGACAGTCGGGACATCTCCGCTCCGCGTACACGGTCCGCGCGGTGGCGCCGATGACGGCATAGTGCGAGGTTGAGCCATTGCCGCTGAGGCCAGCGGACTGCCAGGTCTTGCCACCATCTTGCGCTTCGGCGATGCCGCTAGCGGCCCCACCTGGCTGGCCGGTGCCGCAAAACACATGTGATGGATCGGTGGGATCGACAGCCATTCCGACGCAGGTCTGCCCCTGATCCTCGACCGGCTTGTCAAACCACTCCCAAGTATGACCGAAATCGGGAGTGCCAACCAGGGGGGTTATTCCGTAGGGCTTACCCACATAGGGCAGCAGCACGAAGAAGGCATTCCCGTCGGCACGTGCCTGGGTACCATCCGAATTGGTGGCGACTTGCCGCCAGAGCCGGCTGAAATCGACGTCGATCCCAAAGCCCGGCTGTCCGATGGTGGGTTCTGACGTCGGTACCGGTAAAACCTGCCAGTCGTGCTGACCCGGGGTGGCGTAGGCAACCAGCGGTGGGGCTTGTGACGTGGGGATCGCGTGGGGATTGGGGATCGAGGCAAACAGACCAGGCGCCCCTGGAACGGTGGCGATGGCGCAGTCTGACAGCGGGGATGGCGTCCCCACGAAAAGAGGTGCCAGCGCTGGCGCAAACGTCTGATACGACTGTCCGCCGTCCTTGCTGTACCAGACATCGTTCTGGCTGCACGCGTAAATCGTGCCGTCACTGGCCACCGCGTAGGTGATGCCTCGAGCGAGGTTCACACCAGGCGGCAACTTGCCCGCACGCGACGCGCTGAGACTTACATCGTGCCAGGCAAGCGCGGGCGTGCCGGGCACAGCCTTCAGACGGAGGACGGCCAGAAAGCCGCTGACAAGTAGGCCAACCACCAGCACGGCGGCGATCGAGCGCAACAGGTTACCGTTCCTGGTCCGCGCGCCGTTGTGGAGCGCGCGCGGCGGGAGGTGGCTGGCACGCGCCACGTGAGTGGAGGCATCCCTGCCCCCGGTACCAACGCCGCGCGGTGTGCTCCCCGGCGCGGCGATCGGCTCGCGAGCCAGGCGCGCCGCCACGCGCAGGAGCGTCGCGTCGGCCTCGGGCGGCAGCGTGTGCTCTGCCGCAAGCGCACGCACCAGCTGAGCATCAGCATCAGCGCCATCTGGCGCCTTCGGTGCCAGCAGCCGGGCAATCGACTGGTCTATGGCCTCGGGTGCGAAGAGATCAGTGCCGCTCACGGGCAGGCCCCCGTCGTGAGGGGGTATGTGGTCGTTATGGTTCATCGCTCCCACTCCTTGCGCAGGCGGCGCACGGCGCGCGAGAGGAGCGCGCGGATGGCCTCATCGCTCTTGCCCAGCAGCGACGCGATTTGCGGCGCGCGCAGGCCGGCGGCGAAGCGCAATGCCAGCACATCGCGCTGCTCGGGCGGCAGCGCGGCAATCAGCAGATGGAGCGTGCGCCGATCTTCGCCGCGGAGCGCCTGCTGTTCTGGCTCAGCGCGGGCGTCGGCGGCCACCTGCGCGGCCAGTTCCGCCGGTGCACTGACTGAGACGGCCCGCTCGCGCTCGCGGTAAAAATCCGCAATGCGGCGCCGGGCCACCAGCAGCAGCCAGGAGAGATCGGGAGCGTTCCCCGTGGCGCAGGCGCGTAGCGCGGCCACGAACACCTCGCCGAGGGCATCCTCGGCATCCGCGAGTTCTGGCAGACGGTGGTAGAGGTAGGCGAGAATCGCCCGCGCATGCTCCGCATACAGAGCGCCCAGCACGGCGCGTGGATCGGGTGCGCTGGCGCCATCTGGGACGACGCCTGGTGCGGCGGTGTCAACAACTTTGCGCGCTGGAGCCGGCGAATCCGGTTGCACGAGCGCGAACCGTGCCGCCGCTCGCGGCCACCGCCGGCGTGCGATTGCCCACCAGAGACCAGAGCTTGGACCGCTTCTGTTGGCGACACCAAGCATGTGCCACTCCTTCCACGTCGCGCCAGCGCGTATGCTCCCGTGCGGATTGTGCACGATGATGGCATGGTGGTCACGGTCGCACCCATGCGCCACCGCGCTGCGCCCACCTCACCAGAGATATCGCGCAAACTGGCAAAGTGTGACGCGAGCGAGGCCAAACCGGCGCGGGATCATCCAGGCAGAGGCGCGTCGTGATCCTGGGGATGCCGATCGTCGTGGGCGTGCGTGCCGGCAGAATCGTCCGCGAGGTCATGCCGCTGTTCCGCTGCGCGATCGCCCACGTGGCCGTCGTGCTCATGATGGTCGTCATGGTGGTCGTCATGTTGCCAGCGGTGCGGATCCTGATCGTCCGGGAGCCCCCAGGGATCGACGTGAATATCCACCGTGGCGGCTCCCTGCACGTGCGCCAGCACCTCCTGGCGCACACGCTCGGCGATAGCATGTCCATCGGCCAGCGTCAGACTGGAGTCCGCGGCGACATTCAGTGCGACGAGCAGGCGGCGGCCCGCCCAACGCGCCCGTACATCCGCTACGCCACGCACCCCCTCCACCGCGCGTGCCTGCGCCTCGATCTCATCCACCACATGCGGCTCGACACTATCCATCAGGCGATTGAAGACATCGCGCCCGATCTCTACCAGAATATAGAGGATCGCGATGGAGATGATGAGTCCCGCGATCGGGTCGGCCGCGCGCAGACCGAACCAGCCGGCCAGTGCCAGGCCAACCGCCGCCGCCAGTGAGGTGAGGCCATCAGTGCGGGAGTGCTGCCCATCGGCAATCAGGGGCTGGCTGTTGATGCGCCGTCCCACGCGCAACTTGTACTGCGCCAGCACCTCGTTGCCGGCGAAGCCAAAGAGCGCGGCGGCAATGCCCCAGCCGATATGGCTGGGCGTCGAGCCCGAGACCAGCCGCTGGTACGACTCGTAGGCCGCAGCCACCGCGCTGACGACGATCACCAGGGCGATGAAAGCCCCCGCCAGATCTTCGGCCCGATGGAAGCCATAGGTGTAGCGTCGCGACACGGGACGGGCCGCCAGACGAAACGCGAACCACAGCGCGACGGTGGTGAAGACGTCGCCCAGGTTGTGCAGCGCGTCGGAGAGCAGTCCGGCGCTGTTGGCCAGGGCGAAGAAAGCGAATTCGACCGCCGCCACGACGACCATGCCGGCCGTGGAGATGTAGACCGCGCGCAAGCCCTCGCCGGTCGAGTCGGCAAACGTGGGCGGCCCATGGGTATGACGGTGTGCCTGGGAACGACTGGATACCTGCGCCACACTGTGCCTCCTCGCCATACACGCGTCGATCAATGGCACTGCGCCACGGCTAATCTGGCAGAGCCGGCATCAGGTCCAACCGGTAATCCAGGTGTTCACCAGCCAGGCGCCCTGCCACTGGAGCTGGACCGTACCCGATGTGTCTGGCTCAGCACGTGTCAGTTCATCTTCCGAGCGGTCATCACGCACGATATATGCCCGCGTAACACCCGTCAGCGTCACCTTCACATCAACGGCGCCGGCAGCACCATCCGTGGGGATATGGTACGACATGCTCATGGTACCCCGTCCATAAGCCAGCGGACCAACAGAGTAGGTCGCACCAGGCTGGCGCAGATCTGGCGGCAACGCGGGAGCCAGCACGATCTCGTCGGGTGTGAAGTCACCGATTCCGACGATATGACGCATTAGGAACTCAACCGTCAGCGCGCCCCAACCGTAGCCCTCGATGCCCGCGCTGGTCGCACGACCGCCCTCGGGCCAGAACTCGCGTGTGACGCCCGGCAGCGCGCCATCTGGTTCGAGCGTGCGCCCATCCATGCGTCGCCACGTGCGCTCCAGGATGCGCGCGGCCAGTTCGCTGGCCCGCTCGGGCAGACCCGCAGCCACCGCGGCCTCCAACGCGGTGAACGCCACTGGAGGCCAGACGAGCGCCGGCCACATGCCGCCGTGCGCTGGCAGCGCATCGAACGCGGAGCGCAGCACGATGCCCTGCTCCATGGTGGCCGCGCCACACGCCAGTGGCGCCAGCTGCATCGGGTCGCGGATGGCGGACCAGCGACCCTGGCGCGTGTCGAAGTCGTGGAACCAGCCGTCACGCCACATGCTCTGGAGTTGAGCGCGCAGACGGGCGCTTTCGGCCTGCCAACGCGTGTGCTCGGCCAGTGGGCGATCGAGCGCCGTTGCCCAGCGCGCCAGCAATGCGGCGCCGTGAGCGGCGGCTGCCTGCAGATCGACCGGGCGCAGGTGACGTACATCGCTGCCGCCCGTATGCTGTTCCCCGAAGCGCGTCGAGACATCCTGTCCGCTCTCCCAGCTGCAGGCATGGACCAGCCAGCCATCAGAGCCGGTGCGGTGGGTGAGCCACCAGTCCAGATAGGCGGCCAGGTGCGGGTAGAGGCTGGTCAGCCACTCCGTGTCGCCCGAACGCGCCCAGAGCCGCTCGACCACCAGCAGCGGCCAGCCCCACTCGGGACCGGTCCCACAAATGGCTCCGTCATCGGCCAGCATGTTGTAGCTGCCATCCTCACGCATGCAGGGGACGTTCGGACGCTGGGCGGAGGTGAAGCATTCCAGCAGGATCTCACGCGCCAGCGCGGGGTCGGCCCAGCTCAGCGCCAGCGCATCGAGCGCCGCCTCGGCCAGCACGAGGCGCGGCGCCTGGATCTGCATGCCGTCCCAATGGCCGGCGAACTTGCCCACCGGTGGTCGCACCACCATCCGCAGTGTCTCCAGGTCGGTGACGAAACCCCGGCGCCAGTGCGCGGGCCAGTCGCCGCTGAGCTGTGGCGCGCGCGCCCAGAAGCGTTCGTCCTCCGCGGTGTGGTTGGCCAGCGCCACGGCGCTGGTTGACCGCGCCCTATTCCAATGAGCCAGCGCCTGATCGGCGCTCACGCCGTGTGCCAGCACCGCGGAGATGGTAATGGCTCCGCCGGCAACAAGGGTCAGATCGTAGCCCAGTGCGAGAGTGGCGACCTTAAGATCCTCGGGCTCGCCATCCACGGGCGCGAGTGCGATGGGACCATGCGCCAGCCAGCCAGCCGCATCCTGGAGCGCCATGTGGGGTGACAGCGGTTGTTCAACGGTGTATGCGCCCAAGGCCCAGGCATCACCTTCAGGGCAGATGCCCAGCAGACCAGTGTTCCCAGTATTAGGGTCGCTCTGGCCAGGTGGCGCCACATAGGTTCCGTGCTCCCAGAGCCGGCTGGTGGCGGGATTGTGCGCGAGTTCCAGCGCCAGCCACAGGCGCACGGCCGGCAAAGCAGTCCCGCTGTGTATCGTGCCTGCCACCAGCCACAACTCGATCTGGCAGCCCAGTGTGTGCTTGTCGATGAGGGAGTAGAGCGCCGTCACGATGACTCCGGCAGGATGCTGCCAGACGTAGCGCAGGCGCAGCTTCGTGTGCAGGTCGCAACGCACCTCCACGCCCGCCGCGTCGAAATCGGCCTGGCGCGTCAGGCGCATCCCGTCCACCTCGATGCCGATATGCAGGTGCGCCCGCTCGCGGAACTGGTTGCGCCCATACGATCCCAGATTCGGCCGGTGCCAGCCCATCCCCGCCGGTGACCGCGAGCGCAGCACGCCGCTGGGATGCAGCTTCCAGCTATGCGTGGGATTGTCGAGGTAGCCAAACGGGGGAAAGTCGTCGTGTGGGGTGTACGCGGCGTCAAGCATAGTGGGCTCCCGCGGTGCCATCAGCGGGCTTTGAGCACACGCCGATAGGTATATTGAACGCGCGCATCGGCCAGGTCCCAGGTGGCGGTCTCGGCATCCACCAGCGCGCCGTGGGCGTGGCGTATGTTCCGCAGGGCGTTGCCGGCGGAGTGGCGCACATAGTCGCTGGCATCGGTGCGTAGCGAGGCCAGCCGGCGGATGGCCTCCTCGGGGTGGCGCGCGAAATACGCACGGCTTTTGCTCGTCCAGTTGCGCAACCCCTCGCTCACCGCGCGCCGGGCGTTGGGCTGAGGGTCCGCGAGCCAGGCATCGATGATCGGCAGGGCGGCTTCGTAGCCGATCGCGGCGCAATAGATGTCGAATGACTGGGCCAGTGTCTCCTGTACCTCCCAGCTGGGATCGGGCGCCACCCGCCAACGCAGCAGCTCCAGACTCGCTGGATGCGCGGCACAGGTCAGACCTAGCAGGTAGGTGGCGAACATGCGATGCGGCGGATCAGGCGCGTCGAGCAGCGGTGTGGCCGCCGCGATCACCTCGACAGTAGGAGTTTGCCCGGCGAGGGTGCGCGCCAGCGCGCGAATCTGGGGCCAGTTCAGACCAGCGAGCTGGGGTACCTGCATGGTGTGTGCTCCTTCGGCCTCATTGGAATAAGCTGTTCAACGCTCCAGGGAACCGATGTCGTGTGCAGCTACTCCAATCGCGGCAAATGCCTTTGCGGCTATCCTTCGTATACGTGTCGCAGTGCTGCGCAGCCAGGACCGCGAACATCGGTGTTGTCGGTGACCTGATCGATATTGCCGATCAATCCTCGTGCCGCGATACGCTTGACCTCGGGATCGGTGATGCGCGCGGCGAGCGCGGCCGCGAACAGGTCGCCGTGAATTACCTGGAACGGACGATCGTAGAACGGAGAAACCGCTACCGGCAACTGCTCGGTGATTCCCAGCGCGTTGTGCATGTTTGCTAGCAATATATATGCTTGCGAGAGCGCCTCCTCGCGATCCTGCCAGGTAGAAGCGCGCTGCGCCCGCCACAGCGCTGGCCACATTTCCTCCGCGCACGCCAGTTGCTTGAAAGCGGTACCCAACCACTTCGGATATGGCGCGTAGTACCGCTCTATCAAGAAGGACAGATGCATGACATCGCGAATCAGGCGGGAACCGATGATGGCCGAGCCCAGTTCATCTCCTGCGTAACCAGCGCGCGGCATCAGATGCTCCTCCTGGCCGATGCGCTGCCAGCCCGATGCTAGCAGATAGAGCCAGACGTCGTAGGGATACCACGCCAGGCGCTCGCGTAGAGCGGTCAACTCGCCAATGCCGTCGTGGTACACCGCACCGTCCGCGAGTGCTCGCAACGCCTGCGATGGAATGAGCAGCCAGTCCACCGCCCTCAGCGGCTGATCGAGCTCGATGCCGAGTTGAGTGCGCGTCAGTTGACGGAGCGTCGCGGGCAGCACAGCATGACTGATCGGGCTACCGCTGGGCTGTCTGGCCGACATGTTTCCCGTGTCGCCAGTGTCTTGCGCATCGGGGACCAAATGACCCAGAAACTGAGATGGCAACCGGCGGCTCAATAGCTGGTCTATGGATGCTACCTGATCGCTATCCGCTTCGTGGAGGAGCAAGAGCAGACGTAGGCCCCAATCGTGATCCGTGGACATCGCGGAATCGAACCCGAGCACCTCGCTGCCCGGGCCAAGCAGGGCTGCGGCGTATGGCAGATCAGGAAAGTATTCAGCGAGCAAAGGACGCACCGCTTCCGCATAAAAGCGGCGATTCAGTTCACGTCCCGGAAGAAACGTGGGCATAGGGACTCCCGCGGTTCACAGGCCAAACACGCCAGCATCACGGCCTTCTCGATGGTTTCTTCGGCGAAAACAGGCGTTCAGCAACTTCTTCCACCTCAGGATCTGGATCCGGCGCCGCATGCGCGCGGCCGGGGCCGGGCAGCACCTCGATCGGCGCGAACAGTCCGTCCTGACGCACAATCACGCGTCCCTGGTGCCATAGTTCGAGCACCGCCAGGAAGGTGACCACCATCTCCAGCCGCGAGGCGCATGCACGCAGGATATCTTCGAGCAAGGCGCGACCCTGTCGCGCGAGCATGGCTTCCACCGCGGCGATCTTCTCCGCGACGGTCACGCTGGGCAGGGGCAGCGTCTCCGGCTCGGCCAGGCGCTGCTCGGCCAGCACACGACGGAAGACCGCCGACAGCGCCCGGACATCGAGCCCCATCAACTGCGGCGGTGTCCAGACCAGCATTGCCTCGGGGTCCACCAGCCGGCCCGGGCGCGCGAAGGACCGCAGCCCGGCGAGCTCGCGCGCACGCAGCGCCGCCGCCAGTTCGCGCGCCAGTTTGTACTCCAACAAATGCCGGCGCAGTTCCTCGGCATCGTCCAGTGGGTCGCTTTCGTCGTCGTCCTGCTGGCGCGATTGCCGAGGTAGCAGGCTGCGCGATTTAATCAGCAGGAGGCGGGCGGCCATGGTGATGAACTCGGCCAGCCGCGGCATGGGCGGCTCATCCCAGGTGCGCAGGTAGGCAATGAACTGATCGGTCACCGTGACAATGGAAATGGCGGTGATCTCGAGCTGATTGCGCTCGATCAAATGCAGGAGCAGGTCCAGCGGTCCCTCGAAGCCTGGCAGCCGGACGGTATAGGGCGAAATGGGCAGCATCGTGTGATCCGCCGCGGGCAAATGTCGCGCATCGTGCCGGGCGTCCTGGTGAGCGGGATCATGTTGGGTCGGCGCTGCCATCCTCATTTCCTGGCGCTGGCATGGGTGTAGCGTTACACGATCGCTTGCGCATTGCTTGACACGCCATTCTACGAGGAGCTCGAACAAACGGTCAATGCCAGGTGACCGATTGGCTAGATCACACACCAGGCATCCGTGCGGCGTAGGACGCTTGACAGTGGGGCGGAGTCGGTCCTACACTGGTTGTGACGCACAGCGACGCGGCTGGGCGCGAATATCGAGGATATGCCATGAGCACCAGCGCACCCAAGACACCCGCGGACTCCACTCTGGCGGGCACTACCGCCGCCAACACCCATCCGGTGATGCCGCCGCCCGTGGCGCGCGCCGCGCGCAAGCCATCGAACACCGCGAACCCGCTACAGCAGCGACTCGGTGAGCTGTTGGTGATCGTGCTCTGTCTGTCGCTCCCACTGGCGGCCGGCATCATCCCAATTCGGCTGATGATCGCATCGGGCACCGCCTACCTCTGGCTGTGGATTCCCCTGTTCATCTTCATCGAAATCATCGCGTGCCTGTGCGCCTTCGGGATCTTCCGCGAGGCGACCGGCTGGGCGAGCGCCAGTGACTACCAGCGCTAGCGGCGTACTCTGCCGCACGCTCTCCAGATCGGGCCGTCGGGGCGATGGCCAGGCGATGGCCAGGCGAGCCTAGACCGCCGCCGCGCGAACGTGGAGCGCGCGCCAAGCGCCTTCGGCGGCGATCGGCGTCTCGACACGATAGTCTGAGGCGTCCAATGCCTGGGCCACTGGCGCGAGCACATCGCGAAGATCCATGTGCGTGGTGTGGCGCAGCACGTAGGCCGCCACCCGTCGCATTTCTGGTACCAGTGCCTCTCCCGCCAGGCGCTGAAGCAGCCACTCGATCCCCGGCTTATCCGCATGCACCAACGCCGATGCCGCGGCCCACCGCACACTCTCATCACGGTCGCCGAGCGCCGCCACCAGCGCCGTGTTGATCTCGGCACGCCCACAGTGCCCCAGCAGCATCGCCGCCGTCTGGCGCATCGCTGAATCATTCGAGCGTAGCGCGGTGAGCAGGCTGGCCTGCCACACCGGCGCGACCTCGTTGTAGGCCGCCTGAATGATGACTCCACGCAGGCGCTGGCTCGCATGCCCCGCGTGATAGCCAGGCGGCAGCGGCAGCGTGTTGCCCTGCCAGTTGCCGCGCGCCAGATAGTGCACCAGCGCGTCGCGCACGCGCTCAGCCGCAGGATCGCCTGGCTTGCCCACGGCGCGCACGACGTAAGCGTCGCCGCCCGCCAACCCATGCACCACCTCAGCCGCGGCCTCCAGATCATTGCCCGCTGCCCGCTCGATGAGCCTGGCCAGCGAGCCAGGCATGCGCGACGTGATGTATGTCCGCGGATCTCCGTCCATGGGGCTACCTGCCTCTCAGCATCAGCATGCTGTTCACCGCTCATCACCGCGGGTAGTAGCACAGGTGATGCCGATCGGGACACTGGATTGCGCTGTTGCGCTGTTTCGTTCTCACCATTCGAGGCGGTACCAGATGGCTGGTGACCGGATTCCAGGGTTGTTACCAGCCCGCGGGAATAGACTGAAAGAGCAGCGCACCCACCATGATGGTGCCCCACCACGCCACAAAGAAGGCGATGCTGATGGAGACGCCGCCCAGTGTGATCGGCGGCAACACGCGTTCGAGGGGCGCCATCACCGGCGCGGTGACGTTGAACAGAAAGCGCGAGAACCGGTTCTCCTGGCCGCGGAGGATGAACTGCAGGATGAACCGCAGAATGAGCGACAGGATGATGACGGCCTCGAGCAGTTCGATCAAGTAATGCGCCAGATTGGCCTGGGTGAGAAAGTGCGCGACCTCTACCATGGCGGGGGATCTCCTCTGCGGTCCGGCCGATTCAGCTGGCGCGGGTTAGTACCTCGACCGTATTGATGCCAAGACGGCGGCGGCGTGCCACCGAAACGAGCGTGACGTCGTCGAGCTCGGGCAAGGTCGTGATGTAGCGCTGTACCACGGTGCCCAGCGGGCGGGCGACCGCGATGCCCGCCACCCCACTCATCAGCGCCGACGCGATGCGCGCCCGTGGACGCAACGCTGTGAGCGCGAAGAGCGAGCCGATCATCGCCAGCGAGGTACCCACCGCCAGGTTGGTACCGCAGTTCGGGTGAATCGCCAGCTCACGCTCGCCAGCTTGTAAACGCCCGAGCGCCGCTTCGGTGGCGCTGCGTACCTCGGCCAGATCCAGATCGGCGAAAATGACGAAGCCGCGCGAGTTGGAGCGCGCGCTGACGCGCAGGCCAGGAAGCCGCTCGGTCAGGATCGTGACCGTGGCGTGCTCCAGGGCGTGGTTCTGCCGGATTCTCCGGCCAAAGAGCAAATCTCCCGCTTCCATTTTCTCGCCTCTTTCCGCTGTTCTGGGTTCATCATATCGGGCAGTCTGTCGCGGTAACTCAAGCGACACTGGCCGCTGTAGGTCGCTCGCCAAATAACGCCCGGCCAATGCGCACGATGGTGGCGCCCTCCTCGATGGCGACTTCGAAATCGTCGGTCATTCCCATCGAAAGGTGCTGCCACAGCCCCTCGCCTGCCTCCAGGCGCAACTGGTCGCGCAGCTCACGCAACCGCGCGAACACGGGGCGCACGCGTTCCGCATCGTCCGCCTGTGGCGCCACTGTCATCAGGCCCTCCGCCCGCAGATGCGGCAGCGCGAGCAGCGCGCGCGCCGCCGCGGCAACCTCCGCGAGAGTCAGCCCACTCTTGCTGGCCTCGCCCGCCACGTTGACTTCCAGCAACACGGGCAGGACCCGCCCCAGGCGGGCGGCCTGCGCGTTCAACGCCTCGGCCAGGCGCGGGCTATCTACGCTCTGGATTCGCGCGAAGAGCTCAGCGGCCCGCGCGACCTTGTTCGTCTGCAAGTGGCCGATCAACTCCCAGCGGATCAGCGGCAGGTGAAGCGTGCTTATTTTGCGCCGCGCTTCTTGCACACGGTTCTCGCCGAATGCCTTGATGCCCAATTCATAGACGCCGCGCACCATTTCCGCATCGACGGTCTTCGAGACCGCGAGGATGAGCACGTCGTCCGGCGCGCGCCCCGCGCGCGCCACAGCCGCGGCCACACGCTCGCGCACTGCGCGCACGCGCTCGGGCAGCTCGGCTGCGTGTGGCGCGGAATCGTTCAGCGGTACATCAGGATCGTGCATGCTCACCGTCTTCCATTCGCGTCCTGGAGCGGCTGCTCACCGGCTCAGGCCGGAGCCAAACCAACCGCAACGCCGAAACGCCCCGTCGGCTTGCTCTCGATCCGGTGCGAGTAGAACAGATCGGTGCGGCAGCCGGTGCAGAGCCCGGCCAGCTCGATATGGTCGGAGGCAAGACCGGCCGCCAGCAATTGCCGCCGGTTGGACTCCCACAGGTCCAGATAGACCGGGCGCGATGCGGCATCGCCCTCCGGCTCCCCACGCCGCTCGAAGCAGGCCGTGTCACGCGCCTCCGGCGTGGCGTCAAAGCACGCGCGCACCTCGTGACTAACCCGGTAACAACACTTGCCAATCGCGGGCGCCACCCCCGCGAGCAGATCCGCCGGTCGGCTGCCATAGCGCGCGCGCATGGCCCGCACGGCGCGCGCGGCGATCGCCTGCGCGGTGCCGCGCCAGCCCGCATGGACGAGCGCGACGGCGCGGTGCGCGGGATCGAACAGGATGAGTGGTACACAATCGGCGAATGCCCAGAAGAGCCCAAGCCCCGGCTCGTCCGTCATCATCGCATCGGCCTCGTCCGCCAGCGAGCGCCAGCGCCGCGTACCGGACGCGGGCGACGTGGATGAGCGCGAGGTGACCTCGACCACCCGCGCGCCATGTACTGGCCGCGCCGATGCCAGCGGCAGTTCGAGCGCTCCGGCGATGATTTCGCGGTTGTTGGCGACCGCCGCGGGGTCGTCGCCGGTCGCGACGCTGGCGTTGAGGCTCGCGAACGGTGGCGCGCTGACGCCGCCGTGCCGCGTGAACACCCCATGCACGATCGCTGGCTCCTGGCTGAGCCGCTCGAAGCGCAGGTACGTACACGTGCCCGCGTGGCATTCGATCACCGATCCGCTCCCTCCGCTGGCGCGACCCATCCCACCGCCGAGATTGTAGCACGCGCCCCCCGCCACCGGCATCCGCGTGGGAGGGCACGCTGGCGTATAATGGAACGGCAGGAGATTCGCGCCGGTGCGGATCGCGACGAGGGTGTCGAGGGAGGAATCAGGCGGATGGGTGGTCTTGCCGTGCTGGGGTCTGGTGCCTGGGGCACCACGCTGGCCTTGCTCGCCGCTGGGCGGGCGCGAGAAACGGGCGCGCCAGAGGCGGAGGTGATCCTCTGGGAGTACCAGGCCGAGCGCGCGGCGGAGATGGAGCGCGCGCGCGAAAATAGCGCGTTCCTCCCCGGCTATCCATTCCCCACCGGTCTGCGCGTCACCGCCGATCTCGCCGAGGCAGTGGCTGGGCGCGCGGTCGTGCTGCTCGTGACGCCCGCGCAGCGGGTGCGCGAGAACGCGCGCGCCCTGGCGGCGCATCTGCACGCGGGCGCGGTGGTCGTATGCGCGAGCAAAGGGCTCGAACTGGGCACCTATCGACGTATGACGCAGGTGGCAGCGGAGGAGCTGGGTTCGGCGGCGCACGTCGCCGCGCTCAGCGGCCCCAACCTGGCCGGCGAGATCGCGCGCGGATTGCCGGCGGCGGCGGTGGTGGCGGCGAGTGAAAACACGGTCGCCGAGCGCGTACGAACGGCGCTGACTACGCCACGGTATCGCCTGTATACCACGCAAGATGTGGTCGGGGTCGAACTGGGCGGCGCCCTCAAGAACATCATCGCCCTGGCGGTGGGCATCATTGATGGGCTGGGCTATGGTGACAATGCCAAAGCCTCGATCATGACCCGCGGGCTGGCTGAAATGGCGCGGCTGGCCGTCGCGGCGGGTGCCACCCCGCTGACCCTCTCGGGCCTGGCGGGCCTGGGTGATCTGATCGCCACCTGTGCCAGTCCCCTCAGTCGCAACCACACGCTGGGGCTGGAACTGGCCAGAGGCCGGCCGCTCGTCGAGGTCCTGGCGGAACGCCGCACTGTGGCGGAGGGCGTCACCACCACCCGCGCGGCCCTTGACATGGCGCGCGCGCTGGGGGTCGATCTGCCGATCACCCAGCAATTGGCGCAGGTGCTCTTTGAGGGCAAGGATGTGCGCCAGGTCGTCATTGACTTGATGGGACGCGATCCCAAGCGTGAACTGCACGGGCTACGAGAGGAGTGAGCACCATGCTGCGCGATCGGCGCATCGTCATGGGGGTTTGCGGCGGTATCGCCGCCTACAAAGCCGCCGATGTCGTGAGCAAGCTGCAGCAGGCGGGCGCGCTGGTGGACGTGATCCTCACGCACCACGCTGGCGACTTTGTGCGGGCGCTGACGTTTTCGACTTTGAGCCACCGGCCGGTGTATGAGGATCTGTGGGAGTCCAGCGGGCAGGCGGCGGCACGGCATATTGAGTTGGCCGAGGCCGCCGAGGTGCTGTTGGTCGCGCCGGCGACCGCCGATACCATTGCCCGCCTGGCCCATGGGATGGCCAGTGATATGCTCGGCGCCGTTGCCCTGGCCACCACCGCGCCGCTGGTGGTGGTGCCGGCGATGGAACAGCATATGTACGAGCATGCGGCAACCCAGGCTAATCTGCGCGTGCTCGTCGAGCGCGGGGCGACCATCGTGCCGCCGGAGGTGGGACATCTCGCCTCGGGTATGATTGGCACGGGGCGCTTCCCCGAGACGCCGACCATCCTGGCCTGGGTGCGCGCGGTGCTTGGCCGTGATGGCGACCTCGCGGGCCGGCGCGTGGTGGTGACCGCTGGTGGCACCCAGGAACCGATCGACCCAGTGCGCTACGTCGGCAATCGCTCGAGCGGTCTGATGGGCTACGCCCTGGCCGAGGAGGCGCGCGACCGCGGGGCGGAGGTGGTGCTGATCTCTGGGCCGGTAGCGCTGCCGCCGCCGGCGGGGCTGCGGGTGGAGCGAGTGTTGACGGCGCTGGAGATGCGCGATGCGGTGGTGGCCGCCATCGCGGGCGCCGACGCGCTAGTCATGGCGGCCGCGGTCGCGGACTACCGGGTGGAACATCCCGCCACGCACAAGATCAAGAAGGGCTCGGCCGCCGAGAATCGCGACGGCTCGCTCGCGCTACGCCTGGTACGCAATCCCGATATCCTGGCCGACGTGCGGCAACGGTCCAGTGGCACGGGACTGATCCGCGTGGGATTCGCCGCCGAAACCGACGACCTCGCCATGCATGCCGCCGCCAAGCTGAACGGCAAGGGATTGCACCTGCTTGTCGCCAACGATATCTCCAAAGTGGGCAGCGGCTTCGGCACCGCCACCAATGAGGTGGCCATCTTCCACCCTGATGGACGCATCGAGCAACTCGCGCTTTTGCCCAAGCACGATGTCGCCGCGGCGATCTGGGATCGCGTGGTGCCGCTGCTGCGCAGCCAAACGGCGCCAGTCACGTAAGCTCAGGCATGTACTCATCCTCGTAGCGCTCGATAAGGGCGCCGACCACCACCATCAGCGAGGCCAGCGGGTTGGTCTCGTCTTCGCCGACGCGATCGAGCAGCGCGACGAGCAGCGAGACAAGTCGCTGATAGTCGCTCTCGGTATGTGGGACGAAGAGCAGGGGAGCCAGATCAGGCCACACCTGCGCGACATGCTC
>DASYGC010000703.1:0-10175 GCA_036000225.1 Ktedonobacterales bacterium
GAGATGCTCATCGAGGCTCGCGCGGCTGAATGTATACTCATCGAAGAGCGGCAGAAAGCCCAGGTGAGCATAGAGTCGCTCGGCGGGATTCCCATGCCGCACATACAGGCAGGAGACATGCTGCCCGCTCGCGAGCAGTTCACCCACTACATACGCCAGCAGGGCTGAAGCGACACCCTGGCGTTGAGCAGCGGGAATCGTGTAGACTCCCATGATGGTCGGCACGATCTCATATTGCGTATAATAGCAGCCACCAACCGGACGACCTGCCACCTGCGCGGCAAAGTAGCGACACCAACCGCTCTCCAACTCGCGCAGGCGTTCATGCGCGCGGCGTTCTACCACATCCGGCGCGGGTTGAGGATCGTCAAAGAACGCGCCGCGACTCCCATACTCATAACTGCGCATCGCCTGAAGTCCGCGAATCGGCGCGATAGTCACCTGTGGAGTGGGAGCGACGACGAGCGGACCGGCCAGAGCCATCATGCGCTGGCCCTCTTCCTGAAGAAACGCGCGCGCGCGCAGGGCCGCCGCGAGTTCACTCTCGCCGGGTAAAGTCGGAATCACTGTCCAGGTGACATCCAGATGGCGGCGCACGCTGTGGTCGAGCACGCCCGCGACCAGTTGTGCCGCGCACCCAGGGGCGGCGGACGCGAAGGCGACGCGCAGTTGCCGCCCATCGACACGGCACGCGGCACTCATGTTGGCGCCTAGCCCCGGTACTTTGCTGGGGAAGCGTTGCCGGCGCTGGTGCATGATACGGTTGACGATCTCGTGCGAATCCATAGATCCGGTGCACTCCTGTGCTGGAAATCATACCACCAGGGCTGGGATAGATTCCGGATCCAGGGCACGCCGATCAGGCATCAGCCGCCGCACTTGACCTGTTGGCCCTGCGTCGCGCCACCTGGTCGGCGAGCATCGGCACGAACACGAGCGCGAGGATGGCACACCAGATGGCAGTTGAGCTGCCAAATGCACGGCCGAATGTCAGCATGCCTGACCAGCCACCGGCCAGACCCGCCAGCGTGCCGATGCCCATCAATCGGCCAGCGCTGTGCCAGCCACCACCCCGCCAACGCACCGGTATCAGCGCGGCGGCATGTGTCAGAGCACCGAGCATGCCACCAATCACCAGCCACAGCGCGCAAAGTTCGATCACCAGGTCGCTCCTTCTCAACGCATCACCGCACTCGCCTCAGCAGGCTGGCCAGGATGCCAGCGTGAGCTGCGCCCCAGGGTCAGGACCCAATCGAGAGCATGTCGACCAGAATGCGCACCAGGAGGATTCCATCACCGACGATCTTCCCGGGCCCCAGGCCGCTCTGTACCTGGGTGTGATCGAAGATGTCGAATATCAGGAAGTCGTGTGGGTGGCGCAGGCGCGTGAGCGCGGCCGCGAAGTCGCTCGCTTCAGTATAGGGAATCGAGGTATCGTTCCTATCGTGCAGCAGATAGATCGGAGCGTGGATCTGGCTCACCAATGAACTGGGTGAAAGCTGGGTGAGCAGGTTGCCCGCGCCCGGCTGAAGCATGGCGATATTGCTGTCGACCCGCTCAGGTTGGTCGCCCGCCAGTAGATGATAGGCCGCTTGCCCTGCCGGCGAGAGCAGCGTCACATCGCTCGCGGCGAGCGGGTTGGGGTCATTGAACGCGAATCCGGCCTCCAGACGTTGCCCATCAGGCACTGGCAGCGTGGGAGCGAGGACATTTGCCAGCACTTCCAGGGGCACGGTGCTCACGTGCCAGGGCACCAGCACTCCATTTTCAATGATGGCGCGCCGCCCGATATCACGCAGGTAGTCGCGCACATCAAAGTAGCTGCCGAACATCGTGATGAAGGCGACGCGATCGCGGATGCGCGGATCGGCGGCGGCCAGGCAAGCCAGCGGTCCACCCCCACTGAATCCCACGATGCCCACCCGATTGGCGCCCACACCTGGCCAGTGAGCCAGTCGCTCGAAAGCCTGAACTACTGCATCCCGATCAGCGGGGTCGAGATCGTAACGGATCAGCGTCGGTGTGGTCATCAGCATCACCACCTCGCCCGTGCGTGCCAGCGAGGTAGCCAGATTTACCAGTTGCGGGATTGTCCGGTTGTCGCCGACGCCGGGAATGAAGAGCATTGCGCCACGGGCGCCTGGAATCGGCGGCGGCGCTCCGCTTGGCGTGTACACGTCTAGCGAGACGATGCCATTCGCGGATGGGATGGCAAACGCCACATGACGCACGTCCTCTCCACCCACGACACCCACGCCAGCAGTATCCGGCCAGAGCAGCGGCGGCAGCAACAGGGCGCCACGGACCAGCGCTCGTCCCGAGGGTATCAGGGTGGTCGAGAGTGCCGACAAGAACAACAGCGCCAACAGGACGCGTGCCACGCGTTGGCCCACAGTGAGCGCCCACACGCCCCCGGGAGCCAACGCGGGACCGGTTGCCACCAGCGGAGCCAGCGGCGTGCGTGACCTGGACATGCTCTGATCGCTTTCCGGTTTCAGTGGGAGGATTCCCGTGGCACAATCCCACCTCGTTGATTCATCCTATGGTGACCATACACTCGCGGACGGTGCGCACAGCAGGGTCAAACGTCCCATATTCAAGATTTCCTCGCGGCTTGCCGTGCGGCTGCCGGTCTGGTATGGTGATGACCAGTGGGAATGGCGCGCGGTGTGAGCAGAGCGCGGCGATGGGTAGGTTGGGTGGAAGTGGGGAAAGAGGCAGTGCATGCGTGATGACTTGGTGACACCACCTACCGCGCGGCGGCTCCAACGCGCCGGGTTCGTCTGGGAGCCACAGGTCGGCGACTGGTGTATGGTCCTGGGAGGCGAGCACTTCCATGAGACGCAGTCGGGGCTGTGGCTGGTGGTGAGTTGGGCTGAGGCGACCGGCCAGCTGGGCGTGATGGATGCGGCGGGCCAGTGGCCGGTGACACGCATCGCGGCACGGGACGGGGTGTGGGTACCTACGGTCGGTAAACTGAAGACGTGGCTACGCGCGCACGGCTTGCGGGTGAATACCGGCGAATTCGAGCCCTCGGCGTTGGGTAGCGGCGTGCGGCAAGTGTGTCGTGTACTGGCACCGGGCCGGCCCACACCGCTTGCGGAGGGCCAGGGAGCGAGTGAGTCGGAGGCCGTCGCGGGCGCCGTGTTGCGCTTATTGGAGGCGGCGCCCATGGACACGTCGGCGGTGGGTGGAGTGGACGTGGGTCAGAGCCATCGTGTGGCGCTCCATCACACGCAGGCAGGAGAAATACGCCAGCTCTAGTATCGCGGCGCGAAAATATCGCGCCGCGAAAGTCCCGCCCTCGTGACCGTCCTCCACGCGATGTGTTACACTGCGCGCGGCTCGCGGGCACGCAGCGGGGCGACGTAGCAGCGGGAAGAGGGACGAGTAGTGGGTATGGTTGAGGCGAATCCGAAGGCACCACGCGCAACGCCCGCGCCAGCGGGGAACGCACCCGTCACCATCCCACGCGGCGCCTACGCCATTTCGAGTGTTGCCGCCGTGGTGTTTGGGTGGGCCGCGATCGTGCGCGGCACCAGCGCCGTCGCCAACGTGCAACAGAGCGACCTCACGACGTTTTTCTTCCCCGCGGCGAATCAGATCTTGAACGGACATCCCTGGACGATCTATGCGATCCGCGCCTTCGGCGGCTATCCCAATTACAACCCACCGATCAGCATCTTCCTGATGGCCCCGTTATTGGCGCTGGCTCACGCGCTGGGAATTGACCCCAACAATTTTCGCGCGCTCATCGCCTTTGTGTCAGTGCCATTTGTCGCCTTCGTATTGCTGCTGGGCTATATCACCGTTGTCGCACTGCGCCGGCTTTTTCCGGGCATTCCCGAAACTCAGCGGTTTCTCGCCTTCATTCTGGTCGTCTTCGGACCGTTGACATGGCAGACATTTACGGTGTGGTACCACATCGAACAGCCGCTGATGCTCGCGCTGCTGGTAGCGGCGTTCCTGGCCTTCCAGGCGCGCCGTGAAGGGCTGGCCGGCGTGCTCGCGGGGCTGGCGGTGCTCTCACGCACCACGGCAATTGTGCCGCTGATCGCGTTTGGCGCTTTGCTGCTGCTGACGCGCGAGTGGCGCGGATTGCTCAAATTCGGAGGCATCGCCGGCGCGGTGACGGCGATTGGCCTGGCGCCGTTCTTCCTGTTCGATCGCGCCGATACCATGTATTCACTGGTCAGCTGGCGTGGCTCCGCCGAGATCGGCGGCAATTCGATCTGGTCGCTCGTCCGGTACGATGGTGCGCAGCAGGATTCCCCGCTGCGCTATGCGCTCGATCATGTGGCACGACGCCTCGATATGTACGCCGTGGTGGCGGTCGTCGTGATCGTCACGTTTCTAGCGGTACGCCGGCTGCGCGTCTCAGCCTATGGCCGCGAGGCGTGGGCGGTACTGGCCATTGCCACATTGGCGGTACCCATGCTGAGCAAGAACAACTGGCCATACTACTATCTGGAACCCTTCGTCTTTCTTCTGATCTGGGAATTCGCCTCGATGCATGACCGCCGTTCGGGTGTCTGGCGCTGGCCATTGCTGACGATCGGGTTCCTGGGACTCGCAGCCTCACTCTCGCAATTTATTGGACTGCAGAGTGTAGGGGCTTTGGACCGGATCGTTGTCGGCCTGATCGAGTTTGGCACGATGTTGGTGTTCGCGGTGGCGGTCTGGTACCGCGCGGGCGCCACGCGAACCGAGCGGACAGCGGATGCCGTGTCCACTCGCGCGGCACCGGCCGGTGCCGCCCCGCCGTTTGCCTACGATCCCCGCCGGATTTCCAACGGTCCGCCCTTTGAAGCAACCGCCGCCTATGATCCCCAACGCGACGCGCGTGGGTCCAGTCCTGCCGGGTCTCCGCCAGCACCGGCGTCGAGGGGATCCGGGTGGTCACCAGCGGCCGAACCGCGTCCGCGCTCGGGTGGCCCACCCGTAGCAGGGCAGTCGTCGTCCGCGTGGCAGGCGCCGCCGGCGGGAGGTCCACCAGTTCGCCCTGGCCAATCCGCGCCGCCAGGCGCACCGGGTGCGCCTGGCGGCGCGCCGTCGTCGCGGAGTCCGAGGCGCTGGCCACCGGAGCAAGGTCAGCCTCCCGCCGCTCCGCCACTGGGGACGTGGCCCCCCCGCTGACACTCCGCCGCGCCGCGATCGAGCGCGATCGAACGACCGAGGCTCGCGGGCGTCAGAGTCCAACCGCTAGAGTTGTGCTCGACGCTCCATGTCCGCATCAACATCGGCTTTCGCGCGGCCGTAGGTCTTGCGCGACAACCCTCGTACACGCCGCGCACGCGCCTCAGCGCGTGCGCGAGTGACTGGCTCGGTGGCCAGCAGGAACGCGGGCGTGCGTTGCCCGCCGACGAGCAAGCGAGAATACGCCGTGAAATTCGGCAGATCGTTGAGATGGCGCGCGAGCACCGGCGATGGCGCCAGGATCTCTTCCATTGCCGCGGCATCCTTCAGGCCAAGGCGGAAGGCGATCAGGCTGCCCACGTTGCCGATCACCGCATCGCGAATCTCGGGCGTGAGCTGGCCCATGTGCTGGTTGGCGAGTGTCAGCGAGACATGGTATTTGCGCGCTTCCGCCAGCATCAGCGCCAGTGCGTCGGTAGCATAATTCTGGAACTCATCAATGTACAGTGTCACGTCGCGCCGGTCTTTCTCGCGTATGGTAACCCGCGAGAGGGCCGCCTGCAGGATCTTGGGCAGCAGAATGAGGCCCAGAAAATTCGCATCATCACCACCCAGCATGCCCTTGGCCAGGCTGAGCAGGACGATCTTGCCACTATCCATGGCATCTCGAAACGAGAAACTGCTCTGAGGCTGGCCGATGATGCGACGAATGGTAGGGTCGGTCACCCAGCGGCCGAACTTCGACACCGTGTAATCCAGCACTTCGCTGCGATGGAAATCGCTGGTGTGGGCGATCTGATCGGTCCAGTAGCGTTTGACGATCGGGTCGGTCACGTGGGGCAACAGCGACTTCAGGAAACGATCGTCAGTCAGCACGCGCACGAATTCAACCAGCGTGGCGCCAGGCCGGCTCATGACCGTTAGCATGCCATTGCGTACGCCGTGCTCGAAACGCGGCCCGACAATACCCTGTTCGTGCGGATCATAGAGGCGCTTGAGCAGGCCGAGAAATGAACTGACGACCAGCGCTCGTTCGGCGTCGGTGGTGGCCTCCAGTGGATTGATACCAAGCGGATACTCGGTGTCGGAGGGATCAAATAAAATGACATCCTTCGCGCGACTGGCGGGAATCTTGCCCAGAATCTCGTTGATGAGATCGCCATGGGGGTCGAGCAGGATCACGCCGCGGTGGGCCTGAATATCCTGCAACACGAGCGACTCCAGCAGAGTGCTTTTGCCGGTACCGGTCTGCCCAAGTATCCAGAGGTGTTGCGCGCGGCTGGCATCGGGCAGCAGCACGGGACGCGGCAGCCCACGCACGGGATTGTGGCCGAGGCGCACGCCAGTGGTCGCCGCGCCTACCAGTGGCAGGGCGAGCGCATGCCCATGGCCCGGCAGCCAGGGAGCGGCTCCCGGCAATGCTAGCAGGCGCGTTGCTTCGCCCAGATCGGCCAGGTAGACATGCTGACCTTCGGCAACGCGGGCGGCATCCGCGCCCCAGGGCGTGAAGCCGATACCGCGCAGATTCTCCAGCGCGAGCGCCTGTTCGGTCTGGCGGCTACCCGCTGCGCGTGTCGCGCGCGGAACCGCCCACGCAGCACCCGCTGCCACCGACAGTCGCGGGTCCTGCCACGCGGCCTGCGCGGTATGGATGCCGGGGCCGCCGATCTCGCCCGCCAGCGTGGCGATCAGCGCGTCATCCAGCATGTCGGCGCCAGCCAGCTGGATGCGCAGGCGAAACGCACGCTGGCGCAATGCGGCAAGGCGCTGAACCTGAATCGTCGCATTGGAGACATCCTGGTGCACCCGTATCATCGCTTCTACATTGGTGAGATCGCCCGTCAGTTCGTTGTGGCGCACGGCGCCAATGCTCGCTGGCCGGCTCTCAGGTGGGGACCCATCGTCCACGGGCAGCATCTGGGCGCCATGCGTGAACGGTTCGATGCAGATGGAGAGCAACGTCGGTGTTGCCTGACGCACCATCATTTCAACCAGCGACTCCGCGTCCGGCAGTCCCAGAAACGCATGCGGCAACGCATCGAATGTCGCCTGCTCCGGAATACGGCGGCGCAACTCGCCGGTGTCGGCCACGACAAAGGGCTGGCGCGCGGCCGCTAGCTCGCTGGGATGGGTCAGCGGCAAGAATGCGTAACCCGCCAGCGAGTGCGCGAGAATCTGTTGCAATTGAACCGCGAACATCTGCGCGCGCAGGCGCAACTGCCCGCGGGTGCGGCCCCAGTCCGAGAGCCGGGCCAGCAGGTAGCATCGGACCTGTTCCTGCCAGCCATTTGATAACGTCGCTGGGCTCACCACATACCGGAGATCAATGGCGCGGCTGGAACCCGGCAACTCGCCGAGGGCGCTCTCAAGCCGGGTGAGCACGTTGGCCCGATCGGCGAGGTGCTCGATTGAGCGACCGGGCGCCACGGAGTGGAGGACATAGCCGAAATAGGCGTGCCGCACCGCCAGCGCCGTCGCGGCCTGGCGCGATTCGATGGTGATGGAGGGTAGCGCGGCCACGTCCACCTACTGACTGTGCTCGCCGGCACATCTGCCTCGCATGCGGCGGACGGTGGCGCATGCTAGATGCTGGATGCTCACTGCGCTCTCAGCGTGACACGCATCGCCGGCACACATCAGCGCGTGCTCGCTTACAGCACTTGTGCGGCGGATGCTTTAAGACAGTCAGTACGTCTCTTGCGAGAAGCTACCTGTACTGTCTCCTAGTTGAAATGTAGTATACGCACACATGAGGAGCGTACGTCAATGTCTGGCGGTAAGAGGGATGATTGTCGCACCCACGTTGTCCGGCTGACCCTCCGTCACTCCCAGCGAAACGCGCGTGCGGCGGTTCCCAGAAAGATCACCGCCCAGGCGACCAGCCAGATGAAGCTGGAGAGCGGGAGTGTGCCGCTGCCGGTCATAGCACCGCGCAGCAGGTCCGTCAGGGGAAACGCGGGGAGGATGCGCGCGAGGTCCTGCAAGAAGCCGGGCAGGTGGTCAATCGGGAGCACGCTGCCACCGAGCATCAGGAAGATGAGATACAGCGCGTTGGCGCCTGCCAGGGTCGCTTCGGCGCGCAGGGTACCCGCCATCACCATCCCCAGTCCGGCAAAACAGACCGAGCCAAGCACCACCGCGAGCAGTGTCAGCCAGACGTTTCCCCGCGGCGTCCACCCATACAAGCCAATGGCCAGTGCCAGCAAGAGCACGATCTGCGCGACTTCGACGACCAGCACCGCCAGCGCCTTGGCCAGCAGCAGCCCGCCACGCGGCAGGGGTGAGCTGCCCAAGCGCTTCAGGATGCCATAGTGTCGCTCGTAGGCGGTGGCGATGCCAAGGCTTACCATCCCCGTCGACATAATGGCCAGGCCGATCATGCCCGGCAAGAGATAGTCGATCGGTTTGCCGAATCCAGCGGGCACCAGTCGGAGTGCGGCAAAAAAGACCAGCAACACGGCCGGCACGATGATGGTAATCAGCACACTTTCGCCGCGTCGGGCGGTCAGAATCAGTTCGGCACGCGTCTGCGCCAGCACCGCACGCGCGAAGGAGCGTAGCGCATCGGGCGAAGCTGCGTCCGCATGCGCCACGATATTCGCTTTGATCACTCTCGGACCTCCCTTCCCGTCAAGCGCAGAAAGACTTCCTCGAGCGAGCCATAGCCCACGCGCAGGTCGCGCAGTTCCACGCCGTTGTCGCGCAGCCAGGTGGTCAATTCCACCAACAAGGCTGGCGCGGCAGCCGTCTCGACGGTGTAGGTACCGGCAGGCTCCTCGCGCACAGTGCTGGCGGCGGGCAGTCCCGCCAGGGCGGCGTGGTCCAGGCCGGGCGCGGCGGTGAAGCGCACGGCATTGTTGCTGCCGATGCGGGAGAGCGCGGCGGGAGTATCGAGGGCGACGAGTTGGCCGCGATCGATGATACCGATGCGATCGGCCAGACGTTCGGCCTCATCCATGAAGTGGGTGGTGAGCAACACGGTGGCACCACGCTCGCGGATCGCGCGAATGATCTCCCACGTCGCGTGGCGGGCCTGGGGGTCCATGCCAGTCGTGGGCTCATCGAGAAAGAGCATCGTGGGCCGCCCAACCAGCGCCATGGCCAACGCCAGGCGCCGCTTCTGTCCGCCAGAGAGTTGGCGGCAGCGCGTCCGCGCCGCATCGCGCAGGCCCACCATCTCGAGCAGCGCATCAGGCTCCTCAGGGCGGTCAAAGAAGCTGGCGTAGAGGTCCAGCACCTCACGCGCGCGCAGGCCAGGGTACAGCCCGTCCTGCTGCAGCATCACCCCAATTTGTCGCTTGAGCACGACACCCGCGGCGCGTGGATCGAGGCCCAGCACCCGTACGCTGCCACCATCAGGCACGCGATAGCCTTCCAGCATTTCGACCGTGGTCGTTTTACCCGCGCCATTGGGACCCAGCAGCGCGAAGATTTGCCCCACTGCGACGGAAAAGCTCAGATCGCGCACGGCAACGTGCTCGCCATAGGTCTTTGTCAGGTGTTCGATGGTGATGGCCACTGGTTCCGCCCCATGCGCCACCGACTCCGTGGCGGATGGGGCTGGAAATACGGAAGTGTTGTCAATAGACATGAGTGTTGCCGCATATCTTTCGCCGCAATTTAGTGAGTCTCGCGGGTGCGGTTGGTGTTGCGGTGGCAATCACCTCACCCGCCTACGCGAATCTCAGAAACAGGGACAACGGTATCCATCTAACAGTATCGCTCTAACAGTATCGCTGCCGTGCGCATCATGCAACGGCGCGGGACCGTGTGGCCAGCCTAACCAGTGCTCTCCACGAATGCCCAGCGCAACTGAGTGCGCAGCAGATCCAGCGGCCCATCTGACTCACCTGCCAGCCGCTCGCCGAAATTGTACAGCGCGTTAGCCCGGGCTAAGAAGCGTGCCCGCGCCAGGATTTGGCCATCGCTCTCCAGGGTGTACTGGCGCAAGACGGTGGCAACGAACGAACCGCCCAGCCAGATGATAAGGCCGCAAAATCGGTCGCGGGATCCGCAAGGCTAAGATCGCTCCAGTCGAT
>DASYGC010000704.1:0-3794 GCA_036000225.1 Ktedonobacterales bacterium
TGCATGAGGTGTAGTAACGGGATAATAACATTCCCGTACCGATGGATAGCCCATATTGGTAATGAGCAGACGGCGATAGCCACCGACCAGTGAAAGCGCAATCACGCGATATACACAAGAACAAACGTGCGCTGATATGCCCCTGTCGCTGTCTCTGGCGCCCGCAGCTCCGACGCACAGGCGCCCGCAGCTCCGGCGCACTGGCGTCCGCGGCAGCATCGGGGATAGTGGGGCCTTGACAGGATACGCGTGTTGATCTACTATATGACCAGAAACGTTGATCTGGTCATATAGTCACGTAGTCACGAGAACCCCATGAGAAGCGGCGGAAACGATGGCAACCAGTAGCAAGACCGCTAAACGCACAGCACCAGGCCACGCGCCGCCAATGCGGCAAGCCAGGCGCCAGCCCCAGTCCGATCAGCGCCAATCTGACGAGCGCCAGCGGCGCGAGGAGCGCATGCTGGATGCCGCCGCCATACTGCTGGTGCGCTGGGGCTACCGCAAGACCACCATTGACGACGTAGCCCGCGAGGCGGGCGTGGGCAAAGGCACCATCTATCTGCACTGGAAGGACAAGAACGACCTGTTTGTCGCGGCAATCTGGCGCGCCAGCCGGCAAACCACCGACGATGTCACGCGGCGTCTGGCCGCCGATCCCGAAGGGGGTCGCCTGCATCGCGTCTGGACGCATGGGATGCTCGCCATCCTCGCCAACCCGCTGATGGCGGAGGTCATAAAAGGCAGGTCCGATATCTTCCAGGGGCTGATGGACACATTGACCCCCGCGACCCTCATGCGCTTGGCGGGCAATGCCGAAGAGCATATTGCCCAGCTGCAACACGCCGGACTGATTCGCACCGATCTGCCGGTCCCCGTCATCACGTATTTGATGGGCGCCGTCAAACTTGGCCTGATCCACGTCGCTGAGGTCGTGGATCAGGAACACACGCCAACCATGGAGCAGCTGACCGAGGGGCTCAGCGACCTGATGCGCCGCTGGCTGGAGCCCGAACAGCTCCCCTGCGACAGCTCCGTGGGCAAACACATCATGGCCGAGTGGATGGAGCAATCCAACGAAATTGGGACGCAGCAGCGGTAATCGGAGGTTCTGAACACCATGACAGCGAGCATCGAAGTACAGGGACTGACCAAGAGCTACGGCAGCAGTCGTGGCATCACCGACGTATCCTTCCAGGTGGAAGAGGGCGAGGTCTTTGGATTCCTGGGACCCAACGGCGCCGGCAAGACGACCACCATCCGTCTGCTGATGGCACTGCTACGCGCTGACGCGGGCACGGCGCGCATCGCCGGGCTGGATACCTGGGAGCAGTCAGTCGCGATCAAAAAGCTGGTTGGCTATCTTCCCGCCGAGCTGTCGCTCGACCCCGGCCTGACCGGCGGGCAGATTCTGGAGTATTTCGGCCACCTGCGCGGCGGCATTGATCAGGACTATCTCAAAAAGCTGATCGCCCGCCTGGGATTTGACCCTACCCGCAAGTTCCGTCAGTATTCCAGCGGCAACAAGCGCAAGATCGGCCTGATCCAGGCCTTCATGCACCGTCCGCGCCTGCTGATTCTGGATGAGCCGACCAACGGTCTCGACCCGCTCAACCAGCAGGAATTCGATCGCATGGTCAAAGAGGTGCGCGATGACGGGCGTACGGTCTTCCTCTCCTCGCATATCCTGACCGAGGTGGAGCAGATGTGCAACCGCGTGGGCATCATTCGTGAAGGACAACTCGTGCGGGTGGGCGGCGTGGCCGAGTTGAAAGATATCAAGCGTCACGAGGTGCTCATCACCTTTGCTTCCGCCGTGTCCGCCGCGGTGTTCCAGCCGCTGGAAGGCGTAGAACAGGTTGAGGCGCTGGCCGATGGACGCACGCTGCGCCTGACGGTCTCGGGCGGACTGGATGCCATCGTGAAGACGGCGGCGCAGTTTCCCGTGGTGACGCTGTCCAGCCAGGAACCCAGCCTGGAAGAGATCTTCCTGCGCTTCTACCAGAGCGACGGTTCCGCCGCGAAGGAGGTCAGCCATGTGGTCGCGTAGCAAGAGGGACACCCGCTCCGCCGCGGAAACGCCAACAACGGTGACGCTCGCGCGACCATCGGTGTGGTTTCGTAGCATCTTCCTCAAGTCCCTGCGCGACTACCGTATCGCCATTTTCGGTTGGGGGGTCGGCTTTGGCCTGCTGACGTTGGTGGTGATTGCCGCCGTCCCGTCGCTGATCAGCACGCCGGCCGCGCGCGCCTCACTGGTCGCGTTGGGCAGTTCATTTGCCTGGATCGCCGATCCCATCAGAATTGATACTCCCGGCGGCTATCTGACCTGGAAATATGGCTTCACCATCCTGTTGATCGCGATATGGCCGCTGCTGGTGGGCAGTCGCATGCTGCGCGGCGAGGAAGAGCGCGGCTCGCTGGATGTGCTGCTCGCGGCGCCACGCAGTCGCCTGCAGGTGGCACTGGAGAAGCTGGCGGCCATGTGGGTCGCGCTGCTGGCGATGGGCCTGCTGATCGCGCTGTTGACCTTTGCCGGTGGCGCCAAAGAGACGCCGGCGATCGGCTTCGCCGATGCCCTGCTCTTCGGCCTGAATATCTCGCTGATTTCCGCCTTGTTTGGGAGCATTGCGCTGCTGCTCTCGCAGTTCACACTGGAGCGCGGCACGGCCTCCGGCATCACCGGCGCGCTCCTCGTCATCTCCATCCTGGTAGACATGGTGCATCGCGTCGTACCCAACACGGAATGGCTCAGTCGCCTGTCCCCGGTCTACTACTACAACCTGAGCAAGCCCGTCGTGCCTGGCCAGGGGGCCAACGCGGGCGCAATGCTGTTCCGGTTTGGGTTGAGTGTCGTCTTGAGTGGCGCCGCCATCTGGCTCTTCGCCGTGCGCGATGTGGGTGGCACGGTGCCGGTGCCTTCCTGGCTGCGTTTGCCCCAACGCGCGATGACCCCTCAACGCGCCCTGCCCGAGGGCGCCTGGTCACTGCGCTCGGTCTATACCCGCAGCCTGCGCATGCTCGCGTTTCCCACACTCTGGTGGACCCTGGGCATCGCTGGGTTTGGCGCCTTCACCGTTGTCATCGTCAAGCAATCGGAAGCGACATTGGCCAAACTGCTGTCCTCTTCACCAGCTTTCGCCGGTATTCTTGGCACACTCGGCGGTGGCAATGCGCTGACCAATGCGGGGCTGATGAGCGCGATCTTCAGCTTCCTGCCGCTCGTGCTGATGGCGTTTGCGATCACGCAGGCGAGTCACTGGTCTTCGGATGAGGAGGATGGCCGGCTGGAGTTGGTGCTGGCCACGCCGCAGCCCCGCGTGGGGGTGTTGCTGGGGCGCTTTGGCGCGCTCACCACCGCGTTGATTGTCATTGGGCTGCTCACCCTCGCGGCCACGGGAATTACCTCGCTGGCAAGCGGGTTGACGCTCGACGGCGGCAATCTGACCGTGGCGGCGCTCAGCATGGTGCCCCTGGGATTGCTGGTGGCGGCGATTGGGTACGCGCTCTCTGGCTGGCTGCGCACCGCCGTGGACACCGGCCTCTTGAGCTTCGTGCTGGTCATCTGGTTCTTCATTACCGATTTTGGACCAAGTCTGAAGTGGTCGGAGGTGACTCTGCGGCTCTCGGCGCTCTACTATTACGGCTCGCCACTCTTGCATGGCCTGAACGTGGGCAACCTGCTGATTCTCCTGGCCGTGGGCGCCGTGGCGCTGGGCTTGGCGACCGTGCGTTTCGCGCGCAAGGACATCGGACGATAACGGACCTGGCCGCCACCAATTCCCCATTTGGAC
>DASYGC010000705.1:0-1518 GCA_036000225.1 Ktedonobacterales bacterium
TTTCCTCATGATGGGGTTCATAGCTCCACCACGTCGCTGGCCATGCCCACTTTCCCCGCTCACTGCCCTGCTGCCTACAGCTGCCTGGCGGTGATCTAGCCAGGCTTTTTCAACACGCTGAAGTATCATGCGTGCCGTTTCCACCCTGTGGAACGCGCTGTGGAGCACACGGCGACACTGCGCAACCGGGCGGTTGAACAGGCATGGCACGAGCCGCGGCGAGGATAGCAAACTTATTCGAGGGCCAGCGGCGGCCCCAGCAGTTCCATGCCGTGGGCACGATGCAGCGCGGCATCCTGCGGCGGCATCGCGTTCGCCTGCGTCACGATGCGAAAGTAGGCTTCCATCTGCCCGGCGGGCATGAACGTGACCAGCATGCGGCCGCGCGCGTCGCCGACGTAGGCCCAGACGTGGGGCACCTTGCGTGGCGCCAGCACCGAATCGCCCGGATGGAGGCGAAAGCGCTCTTGCCCGACCTCCATGAGGAACTCGCCTTCCAGCGTGTAGAACCATTCATCCTGGTCATAATGCAGGTGGCGCGGGGGACCGCCCCGGGCATGGAACGTGTTCTCGAGGATGAGGAGGCCGTTGCCATCCTGGGGGCAAACCTTGAACGTAATGGCGCTGATGCCCAGTCCACGGTGCTCGCCTAAGCGGTCCGCGCCCGCCGCCACATACAGCGGCGACGGCTGGTCCGCGCCACTCTGCTGGGGATCGTTCATCAGAGTCCTCCTCGCGGTGTTGACTGAAGAGGTGACATACGCCGCGCACCATGTATCGAGGGATGCGGGCCAATCTGTCGCCGTGCGCCAATATACCCCCCGGCGCGGAGCTTCCGCCAGGCCCCGACGGCGCAAACTCATGCCGCTGTCGCGTGTGTGGAGGCCCGCTCAACGCGCGACCGTTCAGCTCCTATCACCCCACCGTCACCGGCACGCGGTGCAGCCCCGTGCCACCATCGGGCACCGTGCCGCGGTCGGTGGTGATCTGCGCCCCGCCCGCGCCATCGGTCGCGCGCACCACCAGCGTGTACGCGCCCGCCGCGGGCGGCGTCCAGTCCCAGTTCCACAGCACCCAGGTCTGCGACGACTGTGGCGCCTGGAACCTGGCCGGGTGCCAGCTGGCGCCATTGTCTGTGCTCAGTTCCACCAACTGGATGCCGCGCGTGCCACCGAAGGCGATCCCGTTCAGGTGCACGGTCTGGCCCACGGGCAGTTTTGCGTGTTTGCCTGGATTGTCGATGCGGCTGATGGTGTAGAGCGGGCCGGAGTACCAGCCCTGCTCCTGATAGAAGCCCTTGATTGGATGATCCGCGATCTCGAGGCGCGTGATCCACTTCGCGCTCTGCTCGCCGAAGCGCCCCGGCACGATTGCGCGCAGCGGAAAGCCGTGGCGATCGGGCAGTGGCACGCCGTTCATCTCATAGGCCAGCAGCGTCCCCGCCGCCAGCAGATCGGCCAGCGGCAGGCTCGATACGTAGCCATCCGCCCCGGTGAAGACCACCTGCGACGCGCCCGG
>DASYGC010000706.1:0-2376 GCA_036000225.1 Ktedonobacterales bacterium
GGGGGCGATGAGGCCAGGCTCGCGAGGTGCGAGGCCGGCATCGTCGGGGCCGTGCGCAGCCAGAGCGCGGCCCGATCTGGTTCCAGTGCCTTCTGGGTGATCTCGACCAGCCGGGCACACAGGTGGTCCAGGTGAAGCTCCTCTCGTAGCGTGGGGCGCCAGGCGGCGATTGTGCGTGCCGCCTGGTAGCGGCGAAGATCGAGGAGCTGGTCAATGCGATCCTGCAGCCGCGCGCGCAGCGGGCGGAAGGCGGCGGCCATCAGCAGCGCGATGAGCACAAAGAACGGAATCGAGGCGTAGGGCGCAATCGCCGACAGGCTCGGAGCGAGCGAGCGCAACGCGTAGGCCGTGGCCACGCCGGCGACATAGATGAGCAGTTCGACCAGCCCCACCGCGCCCGCAACCAGCGTGCGATTGGCCAGCGCATCGCGATCGTAGCCGCGCTCGCGCAGCACCGCGAAGGCTGCCGCGATCGGCACGAGCGCCGTCAGCAGGTAGAATCCCACCTGGGCATACAGCACGGCCGAGTTGGGGGGGCTTGCGGACACCACCGCACCGATGTGCGCGAATTGGTCTGAACCGGAGGTCAGCGCGAACAGCCCCGACACCAGCAGCACGAGGAAACTCCCCACCAGCAGCGCGCCGAGCACGACACTCCAGCGATAGCGCCCCGCCCAAGGGCGCTCCACCGCCGTGGAAAGCTGGCGGTAGCGCAGATACACCTGCGGCACGATGCCCACGACCACCAGCATCAGCGAGAGCATGTTTCCCAGCGCCGCGAGCAGGCCCAACACACCCGGTGTGGCCTGCATCACGTTGAGCACGGCGGCGCCTTGCGGATTCGTTGTCTGATTGGTGCTCGTCGTCGGTCCGTTGACCACCGTCGCCAGCAAGGAAAACGTATAGAACACGCCCAGCCAGCGGGCCCAGCGCGGCGTGTAGCGTTCCTCTGAGAAGACATAAAAGAACAGCAGGAACAGCACCTGCACCGGAATCGCGTACAGCGCGCTGCGCGGCAGAAACGCCCGACCCTCGATATAGAGATTGCTGCCGCCCACCGCCAGCAGCAGGAACGCGACGAACAGCGTGCGCTGGTTCGCTGGCCGGCGCCCCAGCCGCCGCCGGCGCACCCAGCGTGCCAGCCCCCAGAAGACGAGCGCGCCCAGCACACAGCCGATCAATACCTGCAGCGCGAGGACCAGCACCGCCTCTGGCAGCGGCAACGGCGCGGAGATGAGCGCCCCAGGTCGCCAGTCCGGCGCCTCGTGCGGCACCACAGTTACCTCCTCACCAGCGCGCGATCCAGCGCCACAGATGCGATGCTCTTCGCGGCGTGACCTTACCGTACGCCGCGACGCGAGATACGGTCAAGGAACGACCACCGTCAGATTCATGCCGGGATGGACGAGGCAGAGGATGTGGAACGTCCCGGCGGTGGTGAAGGGACCAATCTCGACCGTGCCGCCGTTGACGCGCACATCGCTGACCGGTGGCGCACCGGACTGCAGCTCGAGTGCCGCGTGGTTCTGGTTCCAGGAGCCGTTTGCCAGAATGTGGGTGATGGCGGCATCATCCACCACCAGCAACTTCGATCCCCGCGGCACAGCTACCAGCGCCGGCGTGAAGCTGGCCGCGCTCAGGTGCACGGCAGGCTCGCCACCGCTGGCGGTCCCGAGCGCGCCGGCGCTGGGTTGGGCGACGGCGGCGATGAGGATGGCGCCGAGCACGAGACCCACCAGGCCGGTGAGGGCGGACACGAGCCAGCGGGACTCAGCGCGGGAATCACCCGGCCGGGCCAGCCAGTAGTGGCGCACGGCGGTATACAGCGTCAGCGCGCAAGTGGCGACCACCGACACCAGGAAGAGCAGCACAATCACGAAGATCGCGAACTGGGCTTTGGGCTGCGTCAGATGAAAGACGACATAGCCCGTCAGGGTGAAGAGTGAGACGGCCACCGCGCCGCTCAACAGGGCGCCCAGCAGCGGTGCCCAGCGCGGGCCAGCCACGACCAGGCCGGCGCACACCAGCAGCCCCACGAAAAAGTAGGGCAGTGGCCCGCCGCGGGCGCCGGGAAAGAGCGCGAACAGGCCGCACCAGAACGCGCTGAGCAGCAGACCCGCGAGGCTGAGTTTGTCCAGCGTGGTCAGGGGGCGACGCGCGAAACGCTGGATCGGAGTGGAAGCTGGCACGGAAGGCTCCTACCTATGGTGCGGTGAGAGTTGTCGTGGGCTCTTTGAGCCGGACCAGCTCGTCGGTGACCCAGCGCGCTTCGGCCTCGACGCTGGCCAGGCGAAAGCGCATCATGCGCACGATGGCCTGGCGCTGCTCGGCGGGCAGATAGGCGCTGGTGGACTGTGCGGTGAAGACGTGGCGCAA
>DASYGC010000707.1:0-2046 GCA_036000225.1 Ktedonobacterales bacterium
CCGTGGGTGCACCGGGACTTTCGGAGCGCGACGACCCACGGTACGAGGTTCTCGCGGGAGGGCCGGCCGACTTCCACCGCCGCGTGGTGCTGGATGGTGGCCGGCTGGTGGGCTATCTCGCGGTGGGTGGAACTCCGCCGAGCGGGCTGGCGATCAAGCGCATCATTGACGAGCAGATGGATGTGCGCGAGATTGCGCGGCAACTGCTCGACAAGGAGTTCGACGCGCGCCCCTTCTTTACGCGGCGCCGGTTGCACTACATCGAGACGAGCGCCGAGATCGAGGCGATTTCGCCGCCGCTGCTGCGCGGACGCCGCGCCGCGCCGCGCAACCGCAACGCCTCGTAGGCGAGCGTGGCGGGGCAATCGGGTGGCGAAGGGATGATACCGAGTCCGGCAGCCACGCAGCCACGCCAGCGGGCAGCCAGGCCAGCCAGCCGGTCCAGCCAGGCAAGCGGTTGAAACCGCGCCTGAGGGCCTGCGGCCACAAACCCCGCCTCCGCGGGTTGCGGACGCAGTACTCTAATGACCGGCTCGGAGATGGTATGAGCGGGTGCCAGTTGTGGATGACACGCAAGGGAGCAGGCTATGTCACAATCAGCGGTGGAGATCAAGGACGAACTGGCTGCGTGTATCTGCTGCAGCGAGTGTCTGAACGCCTGCCCGGCGCTTTCCGAGCCGATTCCCATCAAGGCGCTGAACTGGGAGACGCGTCACGGCCCGACATCGCCACAGGTGGTGCGCTTCGCGCAGGCGTGCTATCAGTGCGGGGCCTGCGTGCCGGTGTGCCCTGTGGGGCTGCACCGCGACGCGATGATGCTCTGGCTCAAGGTGCGGCTGCTGCGCGGCCCAGAGCGCACGCGTGAGCGCTCGACCATCGGCACCGGTGTTCGGTACGACTGGTAGGCGCGCGGCACGCGCGCAGGAACGGAGGCGGAGACATGGCCAGCACTTCCCACCCACCGGTGGCGGCGTCCGGCTATCCGCTGTTCGGCAGGTTCGGCTCGCGCAGCGAGTGGATCTCGCGCGCCGTCGCGCTGGCGGCCGGCATCGGCCTGGTTTACGCCTATCGCCTGTATCTGCATGGCGGCGACGTCGCCCCCGATAGCCGCTTCGGCTTGATCTGTGCCGCCGCCGGCACCGGCTTGCTGCTGCTGGTGGGGTTGAGCTACGTCGTGCGCAAGCGGCTGCGGCCGCACGGCGCGATGCGCCTGCATACGGCGCTCGCCTGGCACATCGCGGGCGCGCTGGTGGGGGTGCTGCTGATCTTCCTGCATGCGGCAGGGAATTTCAATCCGCGCAGTGGCACCTATGCGCTCTATGGGCTGCTGGCGGTGGCCATCAGTGGAGTGGTTGGCCGCATGATTGACCGGCTCTGCCCGCGTCTGGCAGCCGCGGCCGCGCTCAAGGCGACGACCGCCGACGGTAGCGAGCGCTTGGAAGTGATTGAGCAGACACTCGACGCGGCGCCCGACCGCCAAGTGGCGCGGCGGCAGGCGATCCGCCGTGTGACGACGCCGGGCGTGCCCTGGGACCTGGCATACTACGATCTTGATCCAGAGGTCGAGATGATTCCGCGGCTGCTTGGCCGTGGGAGCGCCACCGCGGTGCGCGGCCTTACCGGCGCGTGGCGTGCCATCGGACCGCGTAGCGGCCACGGGCTGGCGCAGCGCCGTCCACTCGCCGACTTTGCTCAGCGTGAGGCGGCGGCGGTACGCGGCGCGCTGGCCCGCGAACAGTTCTATCTCCAGATGATTCGTGCCTGGCGCAAGGTCCATGCGCTCACGTGCGTTGTCGCACTGGGGCTGCTCGTCTGGCACATCGGGTTCGCCGTCACGCTCTATCTGCACGCACGCTGAGCGTACACAGGCGACGGTATTTCATCCCGGTAGGGTCACCGGCAAAACGGGAGACGTACTATACTGCGTTGCGCTGAGTTGTGGTCATTGTGGCGCGCGGCAGTGCACGTGCCGGCGCACGGGCGCGGGCGGGCTGAAGCCCCAGGCGCGAGACCACCAACACCGCGCGATTTGGTATTATCGTGTCC
>DASYGC010000708.1:0-9699 GCA_036000225.1 Ktedonobacterales bacterium
CGAGAACGCGATGCAAAGGATGCCCGCGGCCATCGTCAGATATACGCGCAGACGTGTCGTACCGGGCGTCGCCTTTGGACCGACGGCCGGCGAGCTGCCGTCGGTGGCGAGCGGACGCGCCATATGTGGTGATTCCTTGCCGATGCCCCATCGCGATGAACTCGCTGGTCTGCTCTATAGCTTACTTGAACGAACTACTCGCCGGCCACCAGTGTTCGCGCCATTGCCTCACACCATTGGAATGGGCCCGACGAGTCAGATCGGTCAGGCTGGCACGCCCCCAGTGGAATCGGGCGACGCGGAGCCGGGCCGCGTTTTGCTTGCGCCGTCAGCTGGCGGCGTCGCCGGCGCGGTTCGTTCGCCACCCACAAAGATCGCCACCACCGTGCTGTTGTCCTGGCCGCCCGCCTCGTTCGCGGCTTGCACCAGGATTTCGCCGCACTGCTGCGGTGTTGTGGCCGTGGCCAGTGCGCTCTCCAGCAGCGCGGGGTCTACCTCATCCCACAGCCCATCCGAGCAAATCAGCAGGCGGTCGCCCGGTTCGAGCCCGAACTCGCCCGCGTCCACATCCAGATTATCATCAGAGCCAAGCGAGCGATACAGAAAGCTGCGTGGTACGATGATGTTTGGGTCGTCCAGAATGGGATGGCCGATCGACTGGAGTCGCGCCAGCAGGGTGTGATCCTCGGTGATCTGCGACACCTTGCCTGCGCGCAGCAAATACGCGCGGCTGTCACCGACATGCGCGAAGGCTGCGCGCGTGCCCACGGCGACGATGGCGGTCAGCGTGGTGCCAGAGGTCTTGCCGAGCACGGCCGCTAGCTTGCGCACCTCGCTGTTGGTCTTGAGCACCGCCTGCCGCAGTGCCACCGCCAGGTTGGGCAGCACGGCTTCCGCATTGTTCGTTCCCACCTGCGCGGAGCGCACGGGGGTATGGATGACCGGCAGCAACAACTCGCGAGTCACTTCCGTCACCATCACGCGCGCGGCGATGCGGCTGGCCAGATCGCCGCGCGCCTCACCGCCCATGCCATCGGCCACCAGAAAGAGGCCGGCCGGCGAGCTGCTGACCGCGCCGGCATGCAGATCGTCACGCACCTCGAAGAGCACGGCGGCGGCGGCATCCTGGTTTTCCGAACGCACCCGCCCCACGCTCATGGTCGTGGCCACGGTAAAACTCAGACCTTTGACCGCTGCCGCGGGCTGTTCTTCGGGAATGGCCAGATCGAGCTGGGGCAGGGCCGCGCCGCAGATGGCGCCAACCTCGGCGGGGGTGGTGAACTCATTCGCGGCGCCGCGCTCCACGATGGCAGCCACCGCCGCGGCGCTGGGATCGGGCACGCTGGCCGCATCACCCGGCAGCTCGGTAAGCGCGCCCAGCGTGCGCGCGAGGAAGTTGGCGTCGCGCGCGTAAAAGCGGGGCGCGTCGGGGTCGGCGGGATGCACCAGTTGCGCGGTCTGCACCCCCGCCAGGAAGATCCGCTCGCCGCAGCGCCGAATGGCGTCGGGCATCACATGCAGGTGGGCCGCGCCCGAGCGGTGTAAATAGGCCAGGGCGTCGGCCAGACCCACACCCGCGGAAAGCACGGCGGTGGCGTCTAGCGGGCGCATCGCGTCGCCTGGAGCACCGGCGGTCGTTTCATCTTCGCACGCCTCCACCACCAGGTAGTCCGTGTCGCCCACTGCAACAATGGCGCGTGGGACCAACAGACGCGCATGGTGCAGGTCGCGCGCGATGATCGGACGCACTTCGTCGTGGGCGCCAGTGCGGCCAGCGACCAAATGGACGAAGACGTCGGGCAGATTGCCCGCGGGCGCCTGGCCCGCTCCGGCGGCGCCTGACGCGGCACGGCGCGCCAGATAGGTGGCGCCGTCAGGCGCCGTGGAGAGCAGCCGCACCACCACGTACTCGCCAATTGGGGTTCCGGCCGCCAGCGGCTGGCCGGCGGCCGCCGGCTCTGGTTGCGTCTGCTGTTGGTCATCGCCCGGTGCGGACATGGTCGCCTCCTCTGATTTTGCTTGCATCCCTCAGTTCATCGGTTTGTGTCGGCATGCTGGAGCGGCGCGCGGCAAGTTACGCTGTGCGTTCCCACATCTGCTCGCGCCCACTCGGCGCGTGAGGGCGAGCGAGCGCACTGAGGTGCGCGGCGATCGGGTATGCCGTTTCACAGCACATCAATCAGGAGGCGAGCGATACCCGCCTCCTGGTGCGAAGGTCTGCGCGTCAAACCGTAGTATAACGCTTCGCCAATGGTTCACGCGCGCAGGGCGTACACACAGCCATCCATACTGCCGATATACACCAGATCATCCACAACCGCTGGCGACGAGGGAACCGGCCCGCCTGTCTGAAAGCGCCAGCGCTGGCGGCCCGTGGCGGCGTCAATGGCATACACCCCGCCGTCCACGCACCCCACATAAACCACCCCATTGGCGACGGCGGGGGATGAGTTGATCTGCCCGCCCGCCTGGAATTTCCAGACGACGCGACCAGTCTTCGCGTCCAGGCAGTACAGATGCTGATCGACCGAGCCCACATAGACGCGCTCGTCAGCGTAGCACGGCGATGAGACGACGAAGTTGCCCGTGCGCTCGCGCCAGGCGACCCAACCCATCTTGGTATCGAGGGCGTAGACGCAAAAATCCATCGAGCCGACATAGGCAATCTCGTGGCCAATCGCCGGCGACGAGGTGACCCCGCCGATCGTCGCGAAGCGCCACTTCTCCTCACCGGTCAGCGCATCCACCGCATACACCCGGTCATCGTCGGAACCAAAGATCACCAGACCATTGGCGTACGCGGCGGACGAGCGCACCGGCCGCCAGGCGCGATACTTCCACAGCGGACGGCCGTTGCGCGGCTCCAGCGCATGCAGGAACCCATCATCAGATCCGATATAGACCGCTTCGCCGTGGACGCGTGGCGAGGCGCGCACCTGTTGCCAGGTGCGATAGGTCCACACCTCATGGCCATCATCGGCCTGGATGCCGTAGACATTGAAATCCTCGGATCCCACGAAGACCAGATGCTTCCAGATCGCCGGCGTGCCGCAGATGCCGCCTTCGGTAGCGAAGCGCCACGCTTCGCGCCCAGTGCGGGCGTCGATGGCGAAGAGATTCTGGTCGTACGAGCCGACGTACACGGTTCCGTTGGCGACCAGCGGCGATGAGCGTACCTCGTCGCCCGTCTGGAACTTCCATATCAGTCCGGTGCCGACAATGCCACCGGTCGTCGGGCCGATCGGCGCCGCGCCCCCGCGCGCCAGCGCCGACGAACTGTTGTTGCGAAAGTAGCCAGTCTCCAGTACGCTGACCTTGAGTGCGCTCTCCAGCGCAGTGCGCAACTCAATCACATCGCCAAATCGCTGCTCAGGATCATATTCCACACAGCGCATGATGATGACTTCCATCGCCTCCGAGACGGCGGGATTCAACGCACGTGGCATGCGTTCGGCGAAGGTAAAGGGGGTCTCGAAGCGCGGATCGCTACGCGTCAGCAAATGGTGCATCATCGCGCCCAGGGCATAGATGTCCGAGCGCGGTGAGACGACCCCACGGTACTGTTCGGGCGGCGAATACCCTTCCGTGCCGACCATCGTGCCCTTCTTGCCCTCCTGCAGCGTCTTGGCAATGCCAAAGTCGATCAGCACGATCTGATTCGAGGGTGTGAGAATCACGTTGGACGGCTTGAGGTCGCGGAAGATGATCGGCGGCTGATGTCCGTGCAGATACTGCAGCACATCGCAGAGTTGCATGGCCCACGAACCAACCAGTTGCTCAGGTAGCACCCCTTCGGTGTCGCGCAGCAACGCCTCGAGATCGCGGCCCTCGATGTACTCCAGCACGAGATAGGCGCGGCCATGTTCGGTGAAATAGTCATGCACGGCGGGAATGGCCAGATGGCTGAGCGAGGCCAGAATGTTGGCTTCGCGTTCGAAGTTCGAGAGATGGGTCCGCTCGTCGTTGGTGTCCGAGAACTTGGCGATCATCTCTTTGAGGGCGCAGTATTTCGTGGCGTTGGCGAAGCGCAGATCACGCACCCGGTAGACGGCACCCATGCCGCCCAGGCCCAGCACCGACTCGATGCGGTAGCGCTGCTGCAACACCGTGCCAAACGCCAGCGTAGTGAACTGTTGCTTCTGCAGGTAGGTCGTGGAGTTCGTGTCCTGCCCATTTTGATCTTGAGTGCCGTTGCCCGGGGTGCCGTTGCCCGAATTACTGTTTCCCAGTTTGCCATCCAGGTCGTCATCTAGGTTGCCGTCGAAACCGACCACGCGCTCCCCCTTCTCTGGCTGGCTGATGAAAACGTGTTTTCACACGGTATAGAATGCGATCCTCAGAGTAGCCCTTGCCTGACCGCCTCACGGTCGCGGTGTCACTCCTGCCTGTACAACGAATCAATGAGCAATTGATATCCACGCATTTGCCGGCACCTGCCCTGCGGTGTCACCGTACCCGGAGCGCGTACTCTCGCTATTCTCCTTTGAACGGGCCGCGGCGGTGTCGCGTGGCGCGCTCGTGCATGATTCCCGCCGCAGCGCACGATACGCTATACTGATGGCACGCTCCAACGAGGGAGCGCGACAACCCCGAGGAAGAGGTATCCCACCATGTCGAACACATCCGCCGCGGCGCCCGATGACGGCAGCTCCGACTTCATCCATAACCCCACCTGGCGCGTCTTTCGTATCATGAGTGAGTTCGTCGAAGGCTTCACCTTCCTCGCCAGCATCCAGCGCAGTGTCACCATCTTCGGCTCGGCCCGCCTGCCCGAGGGCACCCACTACTATCAATTAGCGCGCATGCTCGGTCGCCGCTTGGCAATTCAGGGCTTCACGGTCGTGACCGGCGGCGGTCCTGGAATCATGCAGGCTGGCAATCAGGGCGCGGTCGAGGGCGGCGGCGAGTCGGTCGGGCTGAACATCCAGTTGCCGCGCGAGCAGGGGACCAATCCCTACGTGCGCCAGGGGGCGAGCTTCCACTACTTCTTCAGTCGCAAGGTCATGCTCGATTTCTCCGCCGAGGCCTACGTATTCTTCCCCGGCGGCTTTGGCACCCTGGATGAGTTCTTTGAGCTGGTTACGCTGCTCCAAACCGATAAGATGGATCGAGTCGTGCCCATCGTGCTCATCGGCCGCGAGTTCTGGGAGCCGCTGATCGCGTGGATGGAGACGGTGATGGTGCAGCGCATGCGCACCGTCGCGCCCGAAGATCTGCACCTCTGGCAGCTCACCGACGATCTGGACGAGGCGATGCGTATTATCGAGGAGGGCGTGCGCCAGCGCACGGAGCATGAGCAACCGACTTCTGGCACCCCGGCGGCGGCGCTCAACGCCAAGCTGCGCCACGCGGGCCACGTCAGCGCGGCGGAGCTGGCCAAATGACAACTCCATCCGCACCCGTGGGCGACACGCTGAGCGTTCAACTGCTGGCCCAGGGCGAGCAGCACGCGACCGATGTCGCGGCCTGGCTCGCCACGTTCATCGGCGTGGCCCAACACACGCTCGATATCGCCATCTACGACATGCGCCTGAGCGATCCGCTCAAGGCCACGCTCGCCAGCGCGCTGGCGGGACGTGCGGCGGTGGGTGTGGTGATACGGATCGTCTACAATGGCGGCCGCCCGGGCCTTCCTGGATTCGCGAGCGGTGCGGATCCTTCCACCGGTGACACCCACGACTTCGTCCAGTCGCTGGGCTATCCGGCGCGGGCGATCGACGACTTGAAGCTGATGCACCACAAATATCTGGTGCGCGATGCTGGCCTGCCCGGCGCCTGCGTGTGGACCGGCTCGACCAACCTGACCGACGATGCCTGGACGCTGGAAGAGAACAACATCCTGCGGCTCCTCTCGGGTGACCTGGCGGCCGCCTATTCCCGCGATTTCGCTGAGCTTTGGGCGCGTGGCACTCTTGGCACGAGTGGTGCCCAGGAAACGGTCAATACCACGCTGGTCTACGGCGGCCAGCCCTGTGCGGCGGAGGTGCTGTTCTCGCCGGGCTGTGGCCCCGCCATCGACTACCTGATCGCCCGGCGTGTGGCCCAGGCACAGCGTCGCGTGCGCATCTGCAGCATGCTACTTAACTCCGGCGCGCTGATCGCGGCGCTGGGCGATCTGCTGCGCGAAGGGCGCGTGGCCGTGGATGGCGTCTACGACCGCACGCAGATGGAGGGCGTTTTCGTACAGTGGCAGGACGTGCCCCACAATCACTGGAAGATCGGCGCCGTCCAGGAGATCATTCGCGATGCCCAGCTGGTGGGCAAAAACTCCACCCCCTACAGCCCCACCAGCGCGCACGATTTCATGCACATCAAGACGCTGGTCATTGACGATCTGGTGATCACCGGCTCGTACAACTTCTCGCACAGCGCCGAGCTGAACGCCGAGAACATTCTGCTGCTCGAAAGCCCGGCGCTGGCTGAGACCTACAGCCAGTATATCGATCATCTAAAGGTGAAATATGGGGGGAGCATCTAGTGATCCATGCACGTTGACGCGCTGACCCTGGCCGCGCTGGCCGATGAGTTCCGCGCCGGGCTAGTGGGAGCGCGCGTCGAGGATGTCATCCAGCCGACACCACAGGCAGTGGCACTGCACTGCTGGGGTGGTGGCCGCACCACCTGGCTGCTGGCCTCGGCGCACCCGCAATTGGCACGCGTCCACGCGCTGGATCGCAAGCCCCAGAAGTTGACGACCGATCCGCCCGTGTTCGTGATGCTGCTGCGCAAGCACCTGGAGGGCGCACGCGTGGTGGCGATTCAGCAGCCGCGCTGGGAGCGCGTGCTGGAGATCGGCTGCGCGCGCGGCGGTGGCGAGAATGGACCAGGGCCGGTGGTCTGGCTGGTCGTCGAAATCATGGGCCGGCTCAGCAACCTCATCCTGCGCGACGATGCAGGCATGATTCTCGGTGCGTTGCGGCTGGTGAGCGCCGCGGTGAACCGCTATCGCACGATCGCGCCCAACGAGCCGTACCGCCCGCCACCCCCGCAAATGCGCATGCTGGACGGTGCGACGGTGCCACGCCTGGACGGCGCGCGGGTGACGGCTGACGATCTGCGCGCGGGCATGCTGGAACTGCTGGCGGTGCCCGGCACGCGCAAGCGGGCGGCTCGGCTGGTCGATCTGCTGGCAAGTCAGGTGCTGGGCTTCAGCCAGGACCTCGGGCGCGAAGTAGCGGCCCGCGCGGCGAACGATCCCGAGGCGCCGCTGGTGGCCGCTCTGCCGTGGGACGCTATCGCCAGCGTGGTACGCGAGCTGGCGGCGTTGCCGGAGGCGGGCGTCTGGCAGCCGACGCTTGTGCTGGCGCCTGGTGTGGGGGCCGAGTCTGCCGCGGCCATCGCGACGGTGGAACTGGTTGGCGACCCCATTGCCTATGCCGTGTACGCACCGCGACAGTACGGCGACGCCAACCTGCGCGCGGTACCCACGGTGAGCGCGGCGCTGGCGGCCTACTACCGGCGGGCGGAGTGGCGCGACGCGGTCGAGGGTGCCAAGGGCGACCTGCGCCGCACCCTGACGTCGCAGCGCGATCGCTGCCTGCGCAAGGCCGACATCCTGGCGGACGAGCTGGCCAACCTGAGCGAAACCGACCGGCTGCGCGAGGAAGGCGACGTGTTGCTCGCCTTCCAGACCGAGGTGCCACCGCGCGCGCGGACTTTCACCATGGAGCATCCATTTGTCGCGACCACCGATGGGCACGCGCCCATGCTCACTATCGTTCTGGACCCCCAACTTACCGCGGTGGAGAACGCCAACCGGCGCTTCGCACGCTACCACAAGCTGCGGCGCGCGGCAGCGGCGATCCCGCCACAACAGGCCGCCAACGCCCTCGAATTGGCACGCGTCGAGCAGTTGCTGACCGATCTGGCACTGGCCGACACGACGCCGGAGATCGTCCAGGTGCGCGCAGAGGTGGTGGAGGCGGGCTATCTGCGTGGCCGCCGCGCCGGCCTGGACGCGCGCGGGCGCAAGGGCGGAAGTGGAGGAAGTGGCGGTCCCGGCAAGCCAGGCAAGGGCAAACCGGGCAAGCCAGGCAAGGGAAAGAAACCGGGCGGCAAAGGCATCCCCGAGGGCGGCGCGCCGCTGCGGCGCCAATCAGCCGATGGCTTCGCGCTGCTGGTGGGCAAGAACAGCCGCCAGAACGAGGAAGTGACCTTCCACCAGGCCAGTGGCGGCGATCTGTGGCTGCACGCACGTGGCGTGCCCGGCGCGCATGTGATCGTCAAGAGCGGCGGACGCCCTGTGCCCGAAACGACATTGCGCGCCGCTGCCGCGCTGGCGGCGTACTACAGCCAATCGCGCGCCGCCGGCAGCGTCCCCGTGGATTACACCGAGCAGCGCTATGTGCGCCACCTGAAGGGCGGCGGCCCCGGCATGGTGATCTACGAGCGCGAGCGCACACTGCATGTGGCACCGGAGGATGTGGCATGACTTCGCAGCTCATACCTTCGTGAAGTCCTCGCCCAACAGGAGCTCAAGGTACGGAGTGACTTTCCAATAATCTTTGAGCGCCTGATACTCTTGCACGAACTTTGCGTCTCCAACCTTCACCGACCTCACGGCACGAATCATCAGATTCTTCGCGGTATGTTCACTTGAAACGAATTGGACCACGTCGGTTTGATAACCCATGATGCGCAGGATCACCGCACGGAACGTATCGGTCAAGATATCGCCAAGGCGTTCCTTCAAGATTCCATACCGCTCAACTGGCGCGAATGGGAAGGGAGCGGCTTGAAGATCGAGTTGCTCTTGGAGCTGATGCTGACAGCAGGGTGCGCTAACCACCAGCTTGCTGCGCCACCTGATGCCCTGCGCCAGCGCCTCGTCTGTGGCGGTGTCGCAAGCGTGCAGTGCCAACACAATGTCGGGTGGCGTCGCTGGCTGAAATTCTATGATTCGCGTCGTCTCAAAGTTGAGATCGGTCCACCCTAAACGCGCGCTTTTCTCGGCATGCCGTGCCAGGAGTTCCTCATTCACGTCGATTCCAGTGAGTTGGGTTGAAATGTTCAGCACGTGATTCAGATAGTAGTAGAAGGCAAAAGTGAGGTAGGCGTTGCCACAGCCGCAATCAACCACGCGGACCGGTGAGTTCTTGAATCGCTCCAACTCTCCAGTTTGTTGGACGAGCCTCAGAAACTCGTTGATCTGCCGGAACTTACTTTGCATGTCCGCCTTGATTTTGCCATCCGCGGACATGATGCCGACTGCTTGTAGAAACGGAGCGGCATTTCCGGTAGTCAAGAGCACCCGCTTCTGCCGATCATGTGAGAGGTCTACCGCACCCTGCTGGATTGAGGGAGCACCCATATGGATGCGGGCCTCCCCCTGCTTGGTGATGGTGATGTCAATGTCGTTGTGTACGGTCTGCACATGCACGCGTCTAAATCCTACCGCCAGGACGTGTTCGAGCTTCTCCGCGACTTCGTCCTCCCGGTAGTTCTTGGTAATATCTTTCTTCTGGTCGAAGTAGGAAAACTGAATATGCCTTAAACCTCGCACCAGCACTGGTCGTGCGATCACCTTGATCCAAGGAATCGCCGCATCTCGGTGTGGTCCAGCAAACGAAATCCTTACAAAATTCTCGCTGTCACGCACACAATCCCTGATAAGTTGCTGATAGTCGGCGGCTGCCGCTCCGTTGCTCATGTCCAGTAATGCCATAACTTCCTAGTTAGACCGATGGCGCACGATGAGAT
>DASYGC010000709.1:0-7521 GCA_036000225.1 Ktedonobacterales bacterium
GTGTTGCATCGTAACAACGCCGCGCGCCGCAAGTCGCGCCTGATGCACCGTCTCCATACCGCGCAGGCCGAGGCCTAACGCTCGGTGGTTGCCGCGCGCGGATGTGCGCGAGACCACCCGTGGCTCCTGGTCTTAGGAGGCGCGCCCATCGTCTTGGGGCGCGCCTTTCGTCGTGATCGGTATAGCGCATGAGCAGTGCGGGGGTGCGTGCGCGGCTTGATGGCCAGTTTGCTCGCGCCCGTAGCGAACTGGGCTGCTCATTCGCTGTATAATCTGGGTGGAGCGGGTGCCACCGGACCTGCGCATGTACGACTGCGTCAAGCCAACGAAGTAGGTACGCGCATCCGCGTGCGGGTTGGCACACTTTCTGCTCGATTCTCCCGCATACCGCCGCCACGAGTCCAGGTGGACCTCGTCGCATGCGCCCGAAGGGAGCAGCCCCTGTGAAACGCTTCATGCCATGGATCATCGCTGGCGCGATTGGCCTGATTGTAGGAATCGCCTTCTTGATCTGGCTTTTTTCGTACTTCGGCATCTGGCCCATTGTGCTCGATATCGTGCTCATCGGCACCTCGTTGGTCAGCCTGGTGCTGCTGGCCCTGTTGGCCTACGCGGTCTTCATGTTGATCCGGACGATCCTTACCATCCGGCGCGAGCTGACGCCGGTGCTGGAATCGGTGAAAGAAACCACCGAGACGGTCAGTGAAACGGCCAAAGTCGCCAGTACATTTGGTGTCGCGCCGACGGTGCGTACGGCCAGTGCGCTGGTAGGCGCCGCCGAGGCGGCTTCCGTGATCCTCGGACGCGGCCACGTGCGCACGCGAGTCCAGAAGCGCGCACAGCGGCGGCAGGAAGTGGAGCGCGAGATGCGGGCAAGGGGTGATCTCAATGGTGTTGGCGGCTGACATCCCCGGGCTGCGAATTTGGGCCGACGTGGCGGGCGTGCTCCTGTTGCTCGAGTTGTGCGTGTTGCTATTGATTGTCACGGCGCTGGTATTCGCGCTGGCGTTTGGCGCGCGCTGGCTGTATGCGCATGTGATCCCGGTGCTCAACCTGGCGGTCCCAAAGGCCAAGCAGGCGATGGACATTGCCAATCAGGGCAACGACCAGGTGGTGCGTGGCATCGCCAAGGTATACGGCTTCCACCAGGCCGTGGACACCGCGGTGCGCGTGTTGTTGCGCGGGCGCGATGGGGCGCGGCCCGTGCCGCAAGTACCTCTGACTGAGCCGGCCGCGTCGGCCGCGCCAGCCGAGCGCGCCGCGAGCGAAGCGATCGTGTTCGGTGGGAGCGAGCACGACGGCGCGAGACCCATCCACCGCCGAACCACCGCGCATGCTGAGTGAGTTGCTGGGTCACGTTCGCGCGTTGCACCGCAATACTTGCCTGTACCTGATCTCGAATGCGATTCAAGCAGTCAGCGCTGGTGCGCTGGCCGTGCTCTACACGCTCTATCTCGCTTCGCTGGGCTACAATACCAGTTTCATTGGACTGGTGCTGGATGTCGGCATCGTAGGCGGTGGGCTGGGCGTGATTCCCGCGAGTGCGCTGGTGCATCGCCTGGGCTGGCGCGCCACGCTGATCTGGTCCGATGTGATTGGCGCGCTGGCGCTGGCGGTACAACTGGTCTGGCCGGTGACTCCGGTGATTCTGATCACGACGGTGGGCGTGGGCGCTTCGGTGGCCCTGCTGCTGGTGGTCAATACGCCGCTACTGACGGCCTATAGCCCCGAAGCCGAACGCACGGCGGTCTTCGGCCTGAGCAATGCGCTGGTATTCCTCGGAGGGGTAGGTGGTACGCTGCTGGGCGGGGAGTTGCCCGCCTGGTTTGCGCTGCCCGCGGTGCGGGACTGGCCGCCATTGGCGGCGCTCGACGCCTGGCTGGTGGTGGGGGCGCAGGCACGGACGTACGAGCTGGCGCTGCTGGCCACCGGAGTGCTGGCGCTGCCTTCGATCATCCCAGTGCTGCTGCTGACGCGCGCGCGACCGCCGGGCGCCGCGGACCTCAGGGGACGCACCGCGACGGGGGGCAGGTGGGACCCGCGCGCGCTTTTGCGTCGAGTGTGGCCGCGTGCGGCCCAGTGGGAGCGGGTATGGGCCGTCGCGCGTGGCACCATCGGGCGCTTCTCGGCGACGCAGGTGCTGGTCGGCGTCGGTGCGGGGCTGTTCGGGCCGTATCTCAACCTCTACTTCGTGAAACAGTTGCACGCCTCCACCGTGCTCTACGGTCAACTGGCGGCCGGGCTGGCGGTACTGCTGGCGGTGGCGTCGCTGGCGATCGTGCCGGTCGCGCGCCGGATTGGCACGATTCGCTCGGCGGTGGTGGTACAGGCGCTCTCGCTGCCGTTTTTGCTGGCGCTTGGGTTCGCCCCCACGCTGGCGATTGCCGCGGGCGCCTTCCTGATTCGTGGTCCGCTGATGAACGCGGCAAGTCCGCCGTTGCAGACCTACCTGATGGGGAGCGTACCGCACGAGCAGCGCGTGCTCGCCAGCAGTGTCTACACGGTGAGCTCGCAGATCGCCACAGGAGTCGGCGCGGGGCTGGGTGGGCTGCTCATTGCGCAGCTGGGCTACGGGTTTGTCTTCTCCTCGACCGCGGGACTGTATGCCGCGAGCATCGCGCTGCTAGTCGTCTGGTTCGGCCACCGGGGACGGGTGATGGCGCCTAGTCCCCCGCCATCGGCCGCGGAGCCACCCCAACCGCTCACGGCGGGACCGATCCGCTAGCTCACGGCGCTCGCGCAACCCATCTCGTGGGACGCGGCGATTTGGTATCATCTCTGAATGACGATCACTGGCGATGCGACGATGCGATCGTCAGGGAGCGAGCGGAGGTGACGCATGGCGGTTTTGCGGCGGGCGGCTCCGCGTCAGGCGGCACAGGCCGCGGCCCGGCGCGGGCTGCGCCTGACACGGGCGCGGGTGATAGGTCCCGGCGCGCGCCCGCTGGCCTCGCCCGGGCAGATCGCGGTGATCTATCGCTGGGGCACCTGGGCGCTGGCGCTGGGCTTGATTGTCAGCGGCACCAGCACGACCTACGGCACCGGATGGGCGCACCATGGCGACGTGTACCTGCTGCTGGGGCTGACGCTACTCGTCAACATCCTGGTGACGCTGGCACTGCGGCCCTATATGCGTCTGATGCGCCGTTTCCCCGCGGTGCTCGTACTGGATGTCGTCTTCTGCCTGGCAGTGTATGCAGACAGCAACATCTGGACCAGTCCCTTTCAATTCTACAGCTACGCGGCGCTGATGTTGCCGGTGACGATCTTCTTCTATGGGGGCGCCGTCGCGGGCTCGCTCCTGTTTCTCGTGCTCGATGTCATGCTGCTCTATCACGCTGGCGACACGCTGGGCTGGGCACGAGCCGGCGGATACGCCGACACCTACCTGATGCAACTCGCCATCGTGCCGCTACTGGCGTTCGTGTTTGCCTACCCCAACCGGCTGTACGCGCAACTGCGCCGGGCGCAGCGACGCCTGGACCAGGTGGAGCGCGAACAATTGCTGACAACTGAGCGCACGCGCATCGCGCAGTCGCTGCATGACAGTGTGGCGCAGCTGTTGTTCGGCATCGGCATGCTGGCCGAAAGCGCACTGGTGCGCGTGATGGAACTGGGCGCGCCGGCTGCTGGCGCGACTGCTCGGGTTACCACCGTCAGCGGTGGAGAAGATACCCCAACCGACGAACGCGGGCCGCTGGCTGACACGCTCGGGCAGGTGCGCGATCTGGCCGCGCGGGGGAACCAGGAGATGCGACGCGCGATCTATGCGCTGCACGAACCCAGCCCCTCGCGCCGTGGACTGATGGTCGCGTTACGCGCTCTACTTGCCGACTGCTCCGCGCGCACCGGGCTGGAGACGCACCTGAAGGCGCGGATGGGTGATGCCGTGGACGAGCCAGAGCGTGCGGCCAGCGGTAGGCGGCTGGATGGCACGTCGGTGGGGGAGCGCGTTCAGCACGACCACGAGCATGCTCCGGATTTGGGCGAGATCGGGGCACCGATGGAGGCGCGTGTCTTAGCCGCCGCGGAGGCGGGCAACAGCGATGGCGACACGCCGAGCGACGACACGCTGGACGAGCTGGCGGCGTTGCCCGAGCCGGTGGGCGAGGCGCTGTACCGGGTGGCGCGTGAGGCGCTGGCAAACGTCGAAAAGCATGCCCAGGCGTTCAACGTCTGGGTCGAGCTCAGCGTGCGGCCGGCAGAGCGGCACGGCGCGCGCGACGTGGCGCTGGTGGTGCGCGACGATGGGCAGGGATTTCGGCGCATGCTGCTGAGTCCACTGGGCCTGCCCGATGAGGATGACGACGGGCTGATGCACTTTGGCACCGGCAACATGCGCCGCGACATGGAAGCCGTAGGCGGCAAGGTCGAGATCACATCCGTGCCTGGACGTGGCACTACGGTACGGGCCACGGCTCCCATCACGTGAGAAGCTGGGCGTGTCGCGGTACGATCAACGACCCGGCGCGGCGCTAATCTTGCTCAGTTCCTCGCACTCGAGCTCGCTCAGCTCCCAGCCCAGCGCACCGGCGTTGGCCGTGGCCTGGGCGGCTGATTTGGCGCCGGGGATCGGCAGCGCGCCCTGCTGGATCAGCCAGCGTAGCGCCACCTGAGCGGGTGTGCGGTCGTCGTGGGACTGCCCGATGCGTTGGAGCGCGGCGATCAGCGGGGCTGATGCCTTCACTTTGGCGCCGCGCAGGCTGCTCAACTGACGCAAGGCCGAGACGCGGGGCGCGTTGGCTGTGTGATATTTTCCGGTGAGGAGCCCCTGCTCCAGCGGGCTGTAGGCGATCAGGCGCACATCCAGCTCGCGGCAGGCGGCCAGCACGCCGTTGCGCTCGGGATGGCGGTGGAGCAGGCTATAGTGCACCTGGTTGGTAGCCAGAGGGATACCACGCCGGGCCAACGCCGCGTGGGCGCGGCGCAGTTGGGGCGCCGAGAAGTTGCTGACGCCCACCGCGCGCACGTGTCCCGCTTCCACCTGATCGGCCATGGCATGCATTAGGGCTTCGATGCGGATGAACCCGTACGGCCAGTGGACCTGGTACAGATCAATGCGTGGCAGACCCAGGCGGGTCAGGCTCGCGCGCAGCGCTCCCGCCAGGGCGGCGGCGCTCAGCCGGCCCAGCGGCGCGAACTTGGTGGCGACGATGACCGATCCGGCTTCCTGGCGCACCAGATCGCCCAGGATGGTCTCGGAAGTGCCGCTGCCGTAGATTTCTGCCGTGTCGTAGAAGGTCAGGCCGGCGGCGCGACTGGCCGCGTAGGCGGCTTGCACGTCGGCGCGCCCATAGCCGGCGCCGAAGCCCCAGATGGTGGCATCGCCCCACTGCCATGTCCCCACGCCCAGCGCGGACACGACGAGATCAGACTTACCCAATGTAACGGTTTCTCGCATCATCAAAGTTCCTGCTCGGTGGGGCGAATCAACAGCTCGTTGATCGCAACATGGCGGGGGCGGGTCACGATGTACGCAATCGCGTCAGCAATATCCTCCGCCTCCAGCCGCTCGACGCCTTCGAACCGCTGCCGCGATTGCTCCTGGATTTCGGGGCGCAGGTGGCTGGTCAGCTCGGTCTTGACGGCGCCCGGCTCGACCAGCGCGACGCGTACATGCCGGGTGGTGACCTCCTGGCGCAGCGACTCGCTGAACGCGCCCACGCCAAACTTGGTCAGATTGTACACACCCGAGCCGCGCCGGGGGGCGCGACCCGCGACCGAGCTGATGTTGACGAGGTCCGCGACCTGGCGCGGCGCGTCTTCCGCCGCCTTGAGCAGATGCGACAGTGCGGCATGCGCCGTATAGAGCAGACCACGGATGTTGAGGTCCACCATGCGGTCCCACTCATCCAGTGGTGCATCCACCACTGGGCCGAGCAGCATGACACCGGCGTTATTTATTAGGATATCAAGACGCCCTAGCTCGGCGACCGTCTGATCCACAGCGGCCTGGGCCTGAGCCTGCTGGGTCACATCAATTTCGAGGACATGCGCGCGTCCACCGTGGCCTACGATCTCCGCGGCCAGGCGTTCGAGCCGATCTTTGCGTCGGGCCGCCAGCGCGACGGCGGCGCCCTGAGCCACCAACGCCCGCGCGGTCGCTTCGCCGATGCCGCTGCTGGCGCCAGTGACGAGTGCCACAGTTCCCTCAAGTCGTGCAGCCATAGGTTAATGCTCCTTTCCGTGCGAGCGGTCATTATTTGCCGGCAGAGACGTGATGCCAATCCGCAATATCCGCGCCGCTCACAAGATCAAGAGGCCACGTCGCGCGGCCAGCGTCACGGCCTCGGTACGGCTCGCGGCGCCCAGTTTGGTCATGATCGAGGCGACGTGGAACTTGGCGGTATGCTCGCTCACACGCAGACGGGCGGCGATGATCTTGTTGGGCAGGCCCTCGGCCAGCAACTGCAACACCTCCGACTCGCGCGCGGTGAGCATCTCACCGGGCGCGAAGCGTGCCTCGGCGGAGCGCGCGGCCGCCGAATCCGACGTTGCTCCGCTCGCCGTCGCGGCGAACACGCGTCGCGCGACGGTGCGATCCAGTACGATCAGACCGCGACCGACCGCATCCACCGCGGCCACGATCTCATCGGCGGTGGCGTCGCGCGGCAGCAGGCCGAACCCCAGCGGACCAAAGGTCCCCGAAAGTGTGCTGGGATCGAGCGAGCGTGGCAGATCGGAGGCCGTGCCCCCGCCGCCGATGGCCACAATGCCACCATGGGGCTGCGTGGCTCGAATCAAAGCCGACAACACGTCGGGGGCCACCGTATCGTCCAGATCGGCCAGCACGACATCAATTGGGTCGCGAACCGCTGGTGGTGACTCATCCGACGTGTTGCTCACCGGCAGGGCCGCTGGGCTGCTCTCACCCGCCACCGCCCAACCGGCGCGCTCTTGAACCAGCGCGCGCAGGCCCGCGCGGACGGTGGGATAGGCTGAGACGATATAGATGCGCATGTAGACCGCTTCCCACATAACAAGATTAGAGCAGCTTACACGTCAACTGGACAATCTGACTGTGCTTGCGTTTCTCCCGCGAGCATGTCCTCTCCGATGTCATCAACGCGCCTGGTTGGTGCGCTACGCCGCGGCAGCTGCAGGAAGCCGCGGTGTGACCCGCAGCTCCTGGCGCTCGCCCGCGCGGATGATGGTGAGCGCGATAGGCGCGCCGCTCGGTTCGCGTCCCAGCGCGAGCAAAAGATCGCCCGTGCCGGCAATCGCATGGCCCGCGACGCCGATTACGATATCACCTGGCAGCAGGCCGGCCGACTCGGCGGAGCTGGCCGGCTCGATGGCGGCGATCATGGCGGCGCTGGGTGCGGTAGTGCCGGCGCGGGTGCGCAGGGCATCGGGCAGTTCCACATCCAGCACCTGTACCCCCAGCTGGGGACGAGTGCCAGCGCCGGCGCCCGCCGACGCGACGAATTGTTGCACGATGCGACTGGGAATGGCAAACGCCAGACCGCCGCCGATCATGTTGTTGATGCCGACCACCTGACCGCGGGCATCCACCAGCGG
>DASYGC010000710.1:0-6214 GCA_036000225.1 Ktedonobacterales bacterium
GACCTCGACGTCTCAGGGATCGCGCGTGGCATTGAACCCGCCGCCAGCTTCGCGCGACCGCGCAGTCCCGACGCCTGGCTGTCGGATCCCGCATCCTATCCGCTCACTCCGCGCGAACCCGCACCCGCTCAACCAGCACACACGGCCACCATCCTGATGGAGAGCGACGCGCCCGAGCATGATGCGATGGAAATGTCCGGGCCGCTGTTCTCCACTGCTAGGCCCGCGCCCATGCCCCGAATGCGCACAGAACCTGGGTCGGTGCACAGCGGCGCGGAAGCTCGCATCAGCCGTCCTCCCGCTACCCTGGGGCAGACAGCCAGCCGAGTGGCGATCCCGCGCTCGACAACCTCCAACCGGTTGCCTGCCAGACTGGGCGCCACTGGTGGACGGCTGTCCGCCGTGCGCGCGAGCCAGCCAGTGGATCTCGCCACGGCGCCCACCCAGCCGCCGGGGCCGTCGGTGCTGATTCATGGGCCGCGCCATCCCCAGCCGACCTCGCCGGTGGTGCCGCGCCGCAAGCAGCCGCACTCAGTGCTGGCCCAGGTGGTGGTCGCGGTGGTCGCGGTAACGGTATTGCTAGGGGCGCTGAGCATCACATCGCCGCTAGGCTACGGCGCGGCGTTGACAGGCACCTTCCAGTCGTATGCCAAGTCGGTGGCCTGGGTGCCGACCGCCACGCCGACCGCAACCCCCAAGCCGCCGGTCTTCGTCAGCAGCTCTGGCGGAGGCAGTGTCGCGCCGCCATCGCCCGCGCAGCAGGTGGTCATCAACGAAATCGTCGCGGTCTTTGGCTCGAACGCCAACAACGCGCTGGCCATCGCACGATGCGAGTCGGGGTTCGATGCTAGCGCGCGCAACCCGTACCCGGTGGGCAACAGCCACGCCGAGGGAGTCTTCCAGATTCTCTTCCCCGATACCTGGAACACCACTTCTTATTCGGGCGACAACCCCTACGACTACGTCGCCAACATCCATGCCGCCTTTCAGATCTTCCAGCGCGACGGCTATTCCTGGCGCGAGTGGCAGTGCCAGCCGTAGGCCTTCGGCCCGCCACTGGTCATGTGCCTTCTCGTCGTGCGCCCTTTGGTGTGTTCATCCTCACCGGCAACCTGACCGCACGATACACAGCGCGCCCGCACGTGAACTGGTCTCATGCGTGCGCTGAACCTCGGGCGGGCATGCAACTTGCGGAGACGCCGCATGTCGTGCGAAGGCATTTCTCGAAGGCGAGCGGATCAGGGTCAGACGACTGTACATCCGTATGAAGGAGTCAACTATGACGGCTCGGATCACGCTTGCGCGCTGGTGGTGCGCGGTGTTGCTCTTGCTTGTTCTCGCATTCGGTATTGCCGTGTGTGGTGGCACCTCGTCCCCGACGAGTCCGGGCGCTAACCCTACATCAACCCACAGTGGCTATTAGTGTTGAGAGCAGACACGCTCTGCCGCGGCCCTCAGCCTGGTCTACTGCCGCCACACCGCGATCAGCACCAGGTTGATCGCCACGACGATGCCCATCGTCCAGCCCAGCGTGGGCCGACCGGCCATGAACAGGCCGGCCACTGCCAGTCCGAAGAACACCACCGTGAGCACGAGATGCCACGGTTCGGGCACCGGCAGCGCCGCCTGTGGTGACATGAACGTGCCCCACAGCACGGCGGCCAGCAGGGGCGTGCCGACACCCAATCCGATCTTCATCGCCAGCCCATTGCCGGTGCGCACGCCCCAGAACGCCAGCGCGGCCAATACGCATAACTCCAGCAAGAAAGCCAACCCCAGGTTGGCAAACTTCAGCGCACTCAACATCTGCAGGTATCCTTATCTCATTCCTGGTTTCTGTGGTCTACCGCACGGCTTGTCTCGCCCCGCAGCCCCGCGACCAGCAACTGCACCAGGGCACGGTAGCTCTGATCCAACTCGACTGGCATGCCAAACCCACCCGCGAGCTCGAGCGAGACGAATCCATGCGCCAGGCTGCGAAACGCGCGCATGGCATGCACCTCCGCCGCGTCGCGCAACGCGTACGGCGCCAGCACCGCGCGCAGGATCGTCAGGGTATCTTCGCTGGCCGCCACCAGCGCCGTCTCATCCGCACCGGGGGCCCGCAGACTGGCGGCGTAGAGCCCAGGGTGCTCCTTGGCGAATTGGCGATAGGCTGTGGCAACGGCGAAGATCGCCTCTTCGCCGCTCTTGCCGACTGCCGCGCGCGCCAACCGGTCGCGCAGCTCCCGCACCCCCATGACCGCCAGCCCGCGCCGTACGCCCTCCAGACCTGCGACATGGTTATAGAGCGAAGGCGTACGCACACCTAATACATCTGCCAGCCGCGCCAGGCTCAGCGCGCTCAGACCTTCGGCGTCTACCAAGTCCGCTGCCGCGCGCAGCACCCCTGCCTCATCCAGGCCTGGTCGCGGCCCACTACGCGCCACGCGCCACATCCTTTCGGATAGCATCGAGGAACCCGATGATCGCTGGCCCCGTCCGCGCGGGCATCTCCGCGTGCGGATAGTGCCCCGCGCCCTCGATCATCCGCACACTCCCATGCAGCCTCTCGGCGACCAGCCTGGCCTCAGCGGCCGGATCCTTGAAGTCTCGATCGCGCGTACCCATGATCACCAGGACCGGCGCCTTCACCTGCGCGAGTCGCGCCTCCGAGGCGGCTTTGGAGGCAAACAGCATCTGGCGCAGCGCCGTAAACCGCCCTGGCGCGCGCAAATTCGTCTTCAGCCGCCGCATGTAGGTCGCGAAATCGTCGGGGCGCGCCGTCGGATAGAGCGTCGCGATATAGCGCAGCCAGACTGCCGGGCCCCACGGTCGGGCAAACACGACCCCGAAGAGCAGGTGAATCAGCCGCTGCTGCCACCGCGATCCCATATCGCGCACGAACGGGCCGATCAGGACCAGGCCAGCGACCTCGTCCGGCGCCTCCGCGGCAGCCCAGACGGCCGCTCCTCCAGCCATCGAGGTACCCACGAGCACCGCCGGCCCCGCCCCAAGCGCGCGCGCCAGCGCCAGCATGTCGGCGCCAATGGCCGGCACCGAGTAATCGGGCCAACCCACGCTCGACTCGCCATGCCCACGCACGTCCAGCGTCACCGCGCGATAGCCAGCCGCGACCAATTGTGGCGCCAACTGCCGATATTCGCCGCGCAGATCACCCATGCCCGGCACACAGATCACAAGCGGACCTGTGCCTGTATCATCATACGCCAGCCGCCCTCCCGGCACGTCCAAATAGTGACTCTCCGCCATCGTCGCGCACTTCCCTTCTTCACCATGAGCCGCAAATACTAATGTCAATAGTATATTAACTAATATCATTAGCTTTGTCAAGAGCGGTTCCACCATCGTGGACTGGTGCGCTGGGCCGCCGATGTGATACCACGGCAACAGTGCATGGCGGTACACCCGACCACCCGGTGCGCGAGCTTGCCATGGCGGCCGGCCTGAATTCGAAGTGAGGATAACCAGTGATCGATGATCCCGTGCTGCTGGACGACTGGCATGTGGTGGCCTATCTGCCTGAATTGCCAGAGGACAAGCCAGTGGCCGCGCGGCTGCTGGGAGAAGACCTGGTGCTATGGCGCGTGGGCGAACGGGTGCACGTCTGGCGCGACCTGTGCATGCACCGTGGCACACGGCTCTCGCTGGGCACGGTCCACGGTGAGCGGTTAGTCTGTGCCTATCACGGCTGGACGTACGACGAGCGCGGGCAGTGTGTGAGCTATCCCGCGCATCCCGAGCAGGTGCCTTCAGCAAAGGCGCGAGCGCGGGTGTATCAAACACGGGTGGCGTACGATTGGGTCTGGGTTTGCTTGGGGGCGCCGGGGCGAGATGTGCCGGCGTTTCCCGAATGGGCCGACGCGTCGTTTCGCAAGGTGCACTGCGGGCCGTACATCTTCCGGGCTGGTGGGCCGCGGGCGATCGAGAACTTCCTGGATGTAACGCACTTCCCCTTTGTGCATGCGGGCTACCTGGGCGACCCCGCGTACCCTGAGATCAATGAGTATGCGGTGGAGACGAGTGCGGATGGGTTGATCGCGCGCGATATCACGGTCTTTCAGCCTGACCCCGATGGCAGCGGCCAGGGGGCGCGCGTGAGCTACACCTATCGGGTGTTCCGCCCACTGACCGCCTATTTCGTCAAATCCTCGGCGGGGCCGCGCTTCGCGATGTACTTCACCGTGACGCCCGTGGCGCCCGATCGCTCGATCGCGTGGACCTATGTGGCGCTGGACTACGGCGATCAGACGGAGGAGCAGATTCGCGACTTCGAGAATCTGATCACCTGGCAGGATGTGCCGGTGGTGGAGTCACAACGCCCCGAGCTGCTGCCGCTCGACTTGCAAGCGGAGCTGCATCTGCGCTCGGACCGCACGGCGCTGGCCTATCGCAAATGGCTGCGCGAGCTGGGCCTGAGCTTCGGCACGGCGTGAGGCCATGCGCCATCGCGACAGAGGTGGATGCGATGGTCGCGCCTACGAGCAACTTCCTTCCCGACGGGCAAACTTAGAATAACCAGGCGCTTCTAATCGGCATCCGCCGCGCAAGGTGCACCGCCGACTCGGTATCGTAGCGCTGGGAGATGCGCCGGTCGCCCAACCGGGCGAGCGTGTGACGTAATCGCGCTCCCGCTCGCCCAACACAGTGACGTCATGCGCGATATATACTCTGTCGGTAGGCACGGAGCGCGCGCCGTGGCTGAGCGGCGCGCGAAAGCGAGGCAATGATGGATCCGATGCGGCTCTGGCAGCAGTGGTACACGACCTCGCTGCGCGCGTTTTCGGAGGCGACGAACAGTGGCCCTGGTCCGCGTGAAGCATTTGCCGATCCATGGGGCATTGCCGCGCAGTGGTTCGCGATGGCGGGCGCGCCAGGCGCCACCAAGCCCAAGTCCAGCCCCAGCGCGCCACCCAACCCCATGAATCCCGCTGAGGTGTGGCAGTGGTGGCTGAACGCCATGACCCAGGCGCTGCCCGGCGCAATGCCCGGCGCCGACCCGTTCGGGCTGCTGGCACGCTGGCGGGAGACGCTGGGCGCGGCGTTCGACCCGACGCACGCTGCCGCTGGCTCCGCGGCTTCGCCGCTGCCAACCGATGCGTGGGAGGCATTCCGCCAGTGGTACGACGCCAGCAGTGGCACGTGGGCGAAGGCAGTTGACGAGCTGGTTGGCTCTCCGGCCTTTGCCGAGGCAGCCGGCCGCTTCATGGAAGGCTACACCAGCTACGCGCGCGCGCTGCGCCAGACCTGCGAAGCGTATTTCAGCGCCCTGCAACTCCCTACGCGCGCGGATATCGCGCGCGTAGCCGGGCTGGTCGTGTCGCTGGAAGAGAAGGTGGACAACATCGAGCAGGCGCAGGAGGAGAGCGCCGACAGCGCTATGGCGAACACGCGTGCGCTGGCCACTGCCGCTTCGGTGACGGCACTGGATGCGCGCCTGAGCCGTCTGGAGAACAAGCTGGACCGTCTGCTCGCCGCCACCGAGCGCAGTGCCGGCCAGGATGTGCACCGCGAGGAGCAAATGCCGCCGCCCGCGCCGTCCGCAAACAATGGCGCCACGGCGCGTGCGCACAAGCCCAGGACGACGACGCGCAGCCGCCGCCAGAGCGCGGCTTCGCCACGAATCCCACCAGCGCCATGATCCCTGGAAGGGGTGGCGCTGCGCTCCAGTTGACGCCCGGTGGCCGCCGCCGTGCAACAGGGAGCCGTCGTAAGAGGAGCGTCGCATGCCTGAGCCGCAACCTACCGCTTCCGCCGGCGACGATGCGTTCACGCCGTATGCCGCAGGCCTACGCATCCTGCTCGAAGGGGCACGCGCCGCGACCGGACAATCGCCCAAAGAGACGATCTGGAGCCGGAACAAGGCGCGCGTTTACCACTACATCCCGGTGGGTGCGCGGCGCTTCCGCGTGCCCATTCTGCTGGTGTACTCGCTCATCAATCGCCCCTACATCCTGGACCTGATGCCCGGGAACAGCCTGGTGGAGTATCTCGTTGGTCAGGGATTCGACGTGTACCTGCTCGATTGGGGCGTGCCCGGCGATGAAGATGCGTACCTGGCCCTCGACCATTACGTGCTCGACTACCTGCCCAGCGCAATCCGCCGGGTGCTGCGGCGCTCCGGCGCGACGGAACTTACGCTGTTTGGCTATTGCATGGGTGGCACGATGGCCGCGATGTACGCCGCGCTCTTCCCCGATCCGCCGCTCAAGCA
>DASYGC010000711.1:0-5981 GCA_036000225.1 Ktedonobacterales bacterium
CACGAGTCCTGGCGCCGCCAGGGAGGATACATCACAGATATAGGGCCCGCTGCAGCGCCGTCAAGTCCCAGTCGGATCGGACAACCCCAACAGGAGAATGGTGTGATGCGTGTGCTGTTTATCACTCCGTACCTGCCATCGCGCATTCGTGTCCGCGCCTATGGTTTCGTGTGCCACCTGGCACCGCGCCATCGGGTAACGGTGGTGGCCGCCGCGACAGTGGACGTGGAACAGGCGGACGTTGAGGCTTTGCGCGCGCGTGGGATCGCGGTCAGACTTGTCACGGAGCCTCGTGCGCAGCGGTATCTGCGAAGCCTGCGCGCACTGGCTACCGATCAACCCTTACAGGTCGCGTTCGGTGCGTCGCCGCGTCTGCGCGCCGCTATCGGTGACGAGCTCGCATCGAACACGTATGACGTGGTGCATGTCGAGCACCTGCGTGCGGTGGGAGCGTTGCCAGCGCATTGCCCGGTGCCGGTCGTCTGGGATGCGGTCGACTGTGTGAGCCAGCTCTTCGAGGAAGGCGCGCGCCATGCGAGTTCGAGCGTGTTGCGTGCGTTTGGGCGCCAGGAAGCGCGACGTACACGTGCGTTTGAATCCCGTCAACTCCACCGTTTCCCTCATGTGCTCGTCACCAGCGCGCGCGACCGCCAATACCTGCTGGACACCCTCGCCGATCAGCCCGAGGATCGGGCGACTCGTCTCGCCGAGATCACCCCCGTGCCCAACGGCGTCGACCAGGAGTATTTCCGGCCGTATGCGGGAACCCGGCGGCCCGAGACGCTGGTCTTCTCTGGCAAGATGAGCTACCACGCGAACGTCGCCGGCGTGCTGACCCTGGTTCACCGCATCCTGCCTCTGATCTGGAAAGCGCGACCGACCGTAAAGGTGGTCATCGCGGGCAGCAACCCACCGCGCCAGATTCGTGACCTGGCGCGCGATCCACGGATCGAGGTCACCGGCTACGTCGCGGACCTGCGACCATTGATCGCACAGGCGCAGATTGCGGTCAGCCCACTGCCGTATGCGGTCGGCGTGCAGAACAAGATCCTCGAAGCCATGGCCTTGGGCACACCGGTCGTGACCAGTCCGGCCGCGGCGTCTGGACTTCAGGCGGTTGATGGTCGTGATCTTCTTGTCGCCGACACACCAGAAGCGTTTGCCTCGACCGTACTCCGCCTGCTGGAAAACACTGCTCTCTGCCAGTCATTAGTTGCTCACGGGCTTGCGTTTGTCGCTACCAATCATGACTGGGAGCGCATCGCGACACAGATCACAGAAGTGTATTCGCGTGCCCAACTCCAGGCGGTCGTGTAGAAGCCGGATTGGTGTGTGCACCGCCCGCTTTGACCGATGGTTTCGGAACGCGCCTATCCATTGATGTCCTATAAGCTCCTAGGCGGATGTCTCATTGATAGCAGGACGCTCCCAGCCTATAATGGTTCTGATCGCGGCCAGCGGCGTCGGCATGCCGCTCGCCTCAAGCGACTCCCGCAGGCGCCGGGTGCACGAAGTGCTCTGAGATTGAGGCCACCTGGCGCGAGACCTGAACCAGCACGTGCTCCAAATCCTCCCCATTGGCGCATCAGGATTATCGGTTCTGGCTGAGGAAGAGGCCACTCACCATCGCGGAAGAGACATCATGGACCGCTTGCGCAAAGCACAGCATAGTGACGCCCACATGCCAGCAGCCGGAAACCAACGTACCGGCATGCTGTCAGTGACGGCGGCAGAGCAGCGGCAATTGACACGATGGAATGCCACGCGGCAAGACTATCCACCGCGTCCATGCATCCCTGAGCTCATTGCTAGTCAGGCGCGAGCCGTGCCGGAGGCCTTGGCACTCGCGATGGCGAGTCAAGTGCTCACCTATCAGGAGCTGAACCAGAGCGCCAACCGCATGGCGCATCACCTTCAAAAGCTAGGCGTGGGTCCCGAAACGCTGGTGGCGGTCTGTCTGGAACGCTCACCATCTCTGGTGGTGAGTCTGCTGGCGGTGCTCAAGGCGGGCGGAGCCTACCTGCCATTAGACCCGAGCTATCCAGCAGAGCGCCTTTCCTATATGCTGGCGGATGCGCAACCCCTCGCGCTGGTGACACGCACCCAGTTGTGTGCGCCGCTGCGCACCGGGGGCGCCCATGTGGTGCGACTGGACGCTGACGCACGGAAGTTGGCCCGACAGAGCGCGTCCGACCCACAGGTTGCCGTCAGCCCCGCCCATCTGGCCTACGTGATCTACACCTCAGGCTCTACCGGACAGCCGAAAGGCGTCGAGATCCCGCACTCCAGTCTGAGTAATCTCGTCCACTGGCACTGCGGTGCGTTCCAGATCACCGCGGCCGACCGGGCCACGCAGCTTGCGAGCCCGTCGTTTGATGCGATCGGGTGGGAGATTTGGCCCTATCTGACCAGGGGCGCCAGCATACATCTGCCTGACGACGACACCCGATCCAATCCCGCGGCACTGCGCGATTGGATCGTCGAGCGGAACGTCACCATTGCCTTCCTCCCAACTCCGCTTGCCGAGGCAGCCATAGGCCTGGATTGGCCGGCTAAACCGGCACTCCGCCTGATGCTGACCGGCGGTGATACGCTGCATCTGGCTCCCCCGCCTCAACTGCCGTTCACGCTGATCAACAATTACGGACCGACCGAGGGAACCGTTGTGGCAACCTCGGGGCCAGTTCCGCCGGCGACGCTGCCAGAGAACCCGGAGCGCAGGCCGTCAATTGGGCGCCCCATCGCCAATACCCAAATCCATGTGCTGGATGAGCTGCTACGACCGGTACCGGTCGGCACTGCAGGCCAGCTGTTTATTGGCGGCGCGGGCGTGGCCCGCGGGTATCTCAACCGGCCTGAGCTGACAGCCGAGCGCTTCATTGCGAATCCTCTTGGCGAGCCCGCCGGTGGGCGCCTCTATCAGACGGGTGATCTCGCCCGTTACCTGCCGGATGGCCAGATCGAATTCCTGGGCCGCGACGACGATCAACTCGAGATTCGTGGCTATCGCATTGAACCTGAAGAGATCGCCGCCACCTTGTGCCTACATCCGGCCATCCAGGCGAGTTGCGTGGTTGCGCGCGAGCACGCGACGCGCGACGACGCGACGCGCGACAAGCATCTCGTCGCCTATGTCGTGACGATGCCAGGCGCTCCGCTGCCGCTGAACGCCCTGCGCGATAGCCTGGCCGCGCGTCTGCCTGCCTACATGATTCCAAGCGTCTTCGTGCGTCTCGATCGCCTGCCCGTGACGCCGAATGGCAAGGTAGACCGCGCCGCGCTGCCCGCGCCCGATGCGACAAATCTGGTATCCGCTGAGGCGGTCCGCGCGCCCACCACGCCACTGGAGCAACGGCTAGTGACCATGGTTGCCGCCACGCTGGACCTCGCACCACACCAGGTGGGCATTGATGACGATTTCTTCTTGCTCGGCGGACACTCGATGTTGGGGACCCAGCTGATCGCGCTGGTTGCCGATGCATTTGGTGTCGAGCTCGCGCTACGCACATTATTCGCTGGTCCTACCATACGTGAACTCGCTGCCGAGATTACGCGGCTCTTGATGGCAAGGGTAGCGTCGATCAGTGATGAAGAGGTCGAGCGCCTGCTCCGCTGACCGCGGCATGCTCGGATAGTTCGGAGTCGCGCACCCAGGGAGCACTAACATGACATCACCTCCAGGAGCATCACCTACCGCCCGCAAGGGCGATAGCTCCTTAAGTCTCTATCATCTGCTCGATCCCGCGGTGCTGGCCGACCCATATCCCCTCTTTCGCCGTCTCCGCGACGAAGATCCCGTGCACTGGGATGCCTACCTGCACGCCTGGGTCGTCACGCGCTACGCCGATGTGCTTGCCGTGCTTCAGCACTTCTCCGCCGCTCGCACGCCGACCCCTGAGCAGTTGACTGCCATGGGCCTGGCGCAACTGGTGCCACTGGCACAAGTGATGGTGCGCCAGATGCTGTTTCTTGATCCGCCGGCCCATGGGCGCATCAGAGGACTCGCATCAAGAGCATTCACCCCCCGACGTGTGGCAGCCCTGCGTGGCCATATCCAGGAGATCGTTGATAGCCTCCTGGAAGCGATGCTGCTCCAGGAATCCATGGAGATCATGGCCCATCTGGCCAACCCGCTGCCCGCCATTGTCACCGCCGAGATCCTCGGATTGCCCGCCTCCGACCACCAGCAGTTAAAGGCCTGGTCAGCCGACTTTGCGGAGGTGCTGGGGAATTTTCAACACAATCCCGACCGCGCCGCACGTGTGCTGCGCAGCCTTGAAGAGATGTGCGCGTACTTCGACTCGGCCATTCACGAGCACCGCCAACGCCCGCGCGACGACGTGATTACCGGACTGTTAACCGCCGATCTCGACGGCGATCGCTTGACCGACGAGGAGGTCGTGAGCAACCTCATAGTCACCATGGTAGGCGGGCTGGAAACGACAACCAATCTCATCGGCAATGGTTTGCTCACTCTGCTGCGCCACCAGGACCAGTTCACTCAGTTGCGCGAGGAACCCTCGCTCGTACCCAGCGCGATTGAGGAAATGCTGCGCTATGAAAGCCCTAGCCAGCATACTGCCCGCCTCGCGCATATGGACGTCGACATGGGCGGCAAGTCGATCGCGAAGGGTCAGGCGGTCATGGCCGTGATGGCCGCTGCCAATCGCGATCCCGAGCGCTTCCCCGATCCTGATCGCTTCGACATTCGCCGCCCGGACAACCGGCATGTCGCATTCGCGTGGGCCCATCACTTTTGCTTCGGTGCCCCTCTGGCGCGACTGGAAGGCCAAATTGTCTTTGAGGCCCTGCTTCAACGAATGCCAAATTTACGGTTGGACTCCTCGACGCTCACCTGGCGACAGAACCTCGGCCTGCGCGGCTTGAGCACACTACCGGTCACACTCTCATCTGACGTGTCGGCGGCCACGCCGTCATCCTGACTGCCAAGATCCAGCCTATGCCGCGGTGCCGTCAAGTTCGCGGTGATGAGGTAGGAGGTGCGGGAACCTGTGGCGATACGACGAACGCGATACAACACCATGCCGAGCGAGTGGCCGTGGCCAACGCACGGCGATCAACTGGTGGACGGTTCGTGGCCGGATTTTCTTCCGCTCGATGGAGTGGGAAGCGCGGCGCAAGTCTCACTGCCGGACACGCGATCTGACAGTTGGCGTCAACCAGGGCACACGCTACATGGACTTGCCCGCTTAGTGTTCCCATCCGCACCAGCGGCGCCCGCCCCGGCTCAACCTATCGAGGCGGTTGATGTCCCACGCGTGCGTCAGTCAGCGAGTTATGCGGTTGCCAAGCGACTACTCGATGTGATAGCGAGCGCGGTCGGATTGGTAGTCCTCACCCCCATCTTCATCGCCATCGCCGTGTTAATCAAACGAGATGACGCTGGGCCCGCCATTTATCGCCGTGAGATTGTGGGCCTTGCGGGTCGGCGGGTCTATGCCTATAAGTTTCGCACCATGATTCAAGACGCGGACGGCTATTTGCAGCGCCATCCCGAATTACAGAAAGAATATGCGACCAATGTGAAATTGCGCCGCGATCCCCGAGTGACGCGCATTGGAGCAAAACTCCGGCGCAGCAGCCTCGACGAGCTTCCCCAACTCTTAAACGTGGTACGCGGCGAGATGAGTCTGGTGGGGCCGCGCATGATTCATCCATCGGAGCAGACGCGCTATGGAGCGTTCGCCCAAGCGCGCCAAACGGTGCGACCAGGAATTACCGGACTGTGGCAGGTACGAGGCAGGCAGGAGGTTTCATATGAGGTTCGTATTCAACTCGATGATGAATACCTCAGACGGCGCTCATTTTGGCTAGATCTGCAAATCCTGGCGCGAACGGTCGGCGTCCTGCTGCGCCGCTACGGCGCGTATTGACACTGACGCGTGCCTGGCGCATTCCGCGCGAAGAGGTCAATTGTCCGTGGGATCACGCGTCAGGGAGTGGGTGTTAGTGAGCAAGCT
>DASYGC010000712.1:0-9502 GCA_036000225.1 Ktedonobacterales bacterium
AGCGCTGTCCAGCCGGCGGGCATCTGGAGCGTGTACAATCCAGCGGGATCATGATAGGTCTGCCAGGCAATGGCGGTGGGAATCCGCGTTGGCGTCTGCGCGACAGGCCGGCTGACTGCAGCTAGCGGACGTGGTATCCGCGGCAAAAAGACCACGAACACGATGACGAGAATCGTCACGATGCCTGCGACCCAGAGCACTCGCGGATGTCGTCGCCTCGTCACAGGTGCTGCCTGACCTGGCGTAGGACTCGACATATGATGTCGCTCCCTTTCGCATCGCGTGGCAGTGCGCCTACCTGCCGCGCCTCAGCTTCGCTTCCAGCCCCGCCTTGACGGCAGGCCACTCGTCATCGGTGATGCTGTACATCACCGAATCGCGCTGATAGCCGTGCCGCACGAGCATGTGCTTGCGCAGTACGCCCTCGCGCACCGCGCCCAGCCGCTCGATCGCACGCTGCGAGATCACGTTGCGTCCGTCGGTCTTCAGCTGCACGCGTAGCGCCCCCAGTTCCTCGAACGCGTGGCGCAGCAAGAGGTACTTGCACTCGGTGTTGATGGCCGTGCGCTGCGCCGCGGGGGTCAGCCACGTCCAGCCAATTTCCAGGCCGCGGTCAGCCGGCATGATGCTCAAGTAGCGCGTCGAGCCAATCGGAGTATCCGTCGCGCGTTCGATGATGGCAAAGGGCAGTTGCGTCCCGGTTGCCTGTTGCGCGAGCGCCGCGTCAATCCAGGCGGACATGCCAGCAAGCGACGCGCTGGGATCGACTGGCATATAGTCCCAGATGGATGGATCCTGGGCCGCGCGATACAGTGCTTCGGCGTGCGTGGGCCGCAAGGGTTCCAGGCGCGCCACCGTGCCTTCAAGGGTGATCGGCCGTACATCCAGCGACTCTGGCATCACTGCGGCCGTTTGCCAGTGGCGGCGGCGCCATTGCCACTGTTGCCATTGAGCGTGGCCTCCGCCCCAGCCGGCCACAGCTCGATATGGTCTTCGGCCAGATGCACCCGCGCCCTGCCCCCAAAGGGCAGCGCTTCGAGCAACGCCCGCGGGATCTGCAGGCGCCCCACGCCGTCAATGATGACGGTCTCCTCCTTCTCCTCGGCATGCACGACCTCGGTGCTGGTGCGCCCATCGCGAATCGCCACGGAACGATCCATAGCCTCGGCAACGGCGGGATCATGAGTCACGACGACAGTGGTGAGGCCCAGGTCGTGGTTCAGCTGGCGCAGCAAGTTCAACACATCGTGCGCGGTCACGCTGTCGAGCTCCCCGGTAGGCTCGTCGGCCAGCAACAGCGGTGGGTCATTGGCCAGCGCCACCGCCAGGGCACCGCGCTGCTGTTCGCCACCGGAGAGCCGTTCGGGCTTGTGATCGAGCCGGTCGCCCAGGCCCACCAGGGTCAGCAGTTCGCGCGCATGGGGACGGCGGCGGCGCGACGGATAGCCAGCCAACGCCATCGGCACCAGCACGTTGTCGATCAGCGAGAGATCGCTCAGCAGGTTGCGGCTCGTCTGTTGCCACACATGACCGACGATCCGCCGGCGATAGAGCAGTCGCTCGCGCGGTGTCAGGCGGGTGAGATCCACCCCAGCGACTTCACACTTACCCGCGCTGGGCGTATCCAGGCCACCCAGAATATTGAGCAGAGTGCTTTTGCCGGCGCCTGAGGGGCCAACCAGCGCGAGCATTTCGCCGCGCGGCACATGCAGGTCCAGCCCCTGTAACGCCACCACTTCCAGATCGGCGGCTTTGTAGATTTTGACCAGATTGTGGGCCTCGACCAGTGCATTCATCAGTGATTGTCCTTCATTCCGTTCGCTCAATCCTCACCCAGTCGCAGCGTCTTGCCCAACCCAACCCGCGCGGCAAAGCGCGCGGCAATCACCAGCGCGACGATGAAAGCGACCGCCAGCACCGCGTAGAATTCGAGCGAGCGCGTCACGTCCAGGGCCAAACGATAGGGCGGGATGCCCAGCGTCGCCGGATCGATCGTCGTATCGCTAAACTGCAGGTAGGGCAAGGTGGCCGAAGCGAGCACCGCCCCCAGCACCGTGCCACCGAGCAGCCCAAACAGATAGACCACCAACTGCTCGCCCAGCAACAGACCCGCCAACTGGCGGCTGGCCATGCCCATCGTGCGCAGCACGGCAAACTGCACCACGCGCTGGCGGGCCGCCAGTGCCGACTGCACGATGCTGCCCAGCACCGCGAGCGCCGCGGCGATCAGCGCGCCAACGGTGAGCAGGCCGCGCATACCCGCCTGCACAGGATTGCTGGCAATTGACTGTTGCAATTGGGTGCGATCCTGGAGCTTGCTCAGATCGAGCGTCGAGGTCAACTGCGCGATCTTTTGCGCCGCGGCGGCATGTCCCGCCGGATTGCTCGTCGTGCTCAGCCAGTACTCATTGGGGCCGGATTGCGTTGTGGCGCCGCTACTCGCGAGATTGATGGCGCCCAGGCAGTCATGGATATTGACGACAATGAAGCCACCTACTGCGCCGGCGGGATAGAGTGTTGGAAACTCCTGCACAATTGCGCCCACTACGAAAAACGAGGCCGCGTTCACTGAATCGGGCAGGGTGAGCGCGAAGCGATCGCCAGCATGCACGTGCACCGCATCGGCAAAGGTCTGACTCACGATCGCCCACACGGGATGGCCGGCATCGCCCGCCTGCGTCTTGCCCGCCTGGTCGTCGGCCGCCGCGCCGTATTGCTTCGTAGTCATCTGGCCCAGCAGCGTCGCGATCGGCGTGGCGGCATAGTCGCCGCGCCAGGTGGCGCCAGCCACGGCGTTCCAACTCGTTGGGTCGATGGCGAGCAGATTGATACTGGTGTTGCCATTGTCCGATGTCGTCGTGACTGGCACGCGATACGCTGGCGAGATGCCCGTAACGCCGGGGATCGCCAGCAGCCGCTGCTGAATCTGGGAATCCAGCTTGCTGGCCTCCGCGTGATTTTCTTGCAGACGTAGATCGGCGCCCGTTTGGTACGCCGCGCGATCGGTGGCGCTCAGTTGCAGCGAGGCATCGAAGGTGAGCGCGAAGAGCCCCAGACCCACCCCGAGCGCCAGCAGCAGCGCCAGCCGGCTGGGGCCAGCGGGGTTGCGGGCTACCTGCGCGAAGGCCAGCACCCCGGTGGCGCCGCGTCCGCGCGTGAACAGGCGGGCGCCGGCAGTGGCCACCAACGGGAAGAGCCGCAGCAGCAGGAGCGCGCCGGCAAGCAGGAGCAACGCGGGCGCCGCCAGCAAGAGCGGACTGCTTGCGCCCTGGCCCAGAATCGCGCGCGTCCCCTCGCCGCCAAATTGACCCAGTTCCAAAAATCCCAGTCCGCAGATCACCGCCAGGCCGAGGTCAAGATAGTAGCGCCGCCAGAAGGGCTGGCGGGTGGATCGTCCCTGTTCGCGGCGGATCGCCAGCACATCCAGGCGCGACGCACGCTGCGCGGCGAAGATCACCGCGCCCGCACCCAGCAGCCCGCCTGCCACCGCCGGTAGCACGACCGCGGCTGGATTCGCCAGGCTCTGCAGGTACGCGCCACCAGCACCGGCCCCCGAAACCGTGGCGGCGGGCACGAAAATCCTCACCAGCGCCAGAGCCAGCAGCGCGGCGAGCCACGGTCCAGCGACCGCGGCGATGCCGCCCAACAACAGCCCCTGGGCGGTATAACTCCCCAGCAGTTGGGCGCCACTGGCGCCGCGGCTCTTGAGCGTGGCAATCTCGACGGTTTGTCCATCGACCAGCAGGCTGGCCATGGCGACCACGAACAGCAGCGCCAGACCGACCACCTGTGCGACAACGATATACAGCGGCAGGCCGAGCAGGGCGAGCTGGTTCTGCACATCGGCGATGCTCTTGTCCAGCGCCGTGACGACGGCGACGTTGACTCCCAACGCCGTGAAATCCCCGGCCAGGTGTGATTTCAACGTGCCGATGTTCGTGGGGATGGCCCCCATATTGTCGGTCGTGATGCGCGCCGTAGTAGTGTATTCGATCCAGTGTTGCGTCACATTGAGGTCCGCGATCGGGGTCACCGCCGCGACGAACGCGGTCTTATCCAGCAATACGGGATAGACGGCGGGAGTGGTATCGGTACTCACCGCCTGAAAGCTGAGACCATTCCAGAAAGCCTCGTTGGGGTCCACCGGTTGCCAGATTCCTACCACCTTGGCGGGGATCTGCTTATCGTGCGCACCGAACTCCGCGCCCGTGAGCAGATCACCTAACGTGATGTGCTGTTCGGTAGCCATTTGTTGCGTGATGAGTGCGTCGTACGCGGTGGCGCTGGTCCCTGGCGATGGCGGCTGTGGCGTGGTGCCCTGGATCAGATGCATATGCGCGGCCGTTGCCGCATAATCAAAGGCTTCGAACTGCACCTGCGGCGCCAGCGGCGCCTGGAGATCATAGGGCGTGGCGCCCACGCTGCTTATCAGCATGGGATCAGCCACATCATAATTGGTGATGGTTGGCTGAATAATACCTGACAGGTATTGCTGGCTGTACTGTCGAACGAGATGATCCTCTTGCTGGCTCACCGTCGCGGTAAATGGACTGCCCACCGCCTGGATTTCGATGTTGCGGCCCAGCGCTCCCGCCTGGTTGATCGTTGCCTGGAGTTGAATATTCGACACCAGCGTGCTATACAGGGGCACCGTCGAGATCAAGACGACAGCTACCAGAATCCCCAGCCCCACCGCCAACAACAATTGCCAGCCGCTGCCCAGGCGACGGCGAGCGAGACCCGCCGCGGCGAACGGCGACGGGCGACGGCCCTTCCACAGCTCGCGCTGCATCTGTAGCGGCGTGCCCGCAGTGCGCCCTGGCTCCCGTCCGCGTTTGACGGATGCAACCCCCATGCGGCCAACCCCTTCCATGGCGTGAGATCACCATGTCCCAATTCGTCGCGTTTGACGCCCGTCGAACCGCGCGTCCCCGCCTCCACACGCAAGACGCATGTTCGGACCGCGCGTACATGCCACCCTTTGGCCACGCGCGACAGGCGCGCTGGCGCGACGCACCTAGCGCGCGGCGGGTGCCAGCATTCCGTCGCTGATATCGTACACCGCATCGGCCATCTGCACCGCTGCCGGGTCGTGGGTGGTCATGATGAAGCTGATGGCCGCGGAGCGTGCCACACCACGCATCAGCTCCAGAATCGCCAGACCCGTCTGCAGGTCCAGGTTGCCGGTGGGTTCGTCCGCCAGCACCAGGCGTGGCGCATGCACCAGCGCCCGGGCGATGGCCACGCGCTGCTGTTCACCACCAGAGAGCTCGGGCGCGCGATGCTGTTCGCGCTCCGCCAGGCCCACCAGCGCTAACGCCTCTCGCGCGCGTCGCTCGCGCTCGCCGCGCGGTGTGTCGGCCAGACGCAGGGGCAACTCCACATTCTCGCGCGCGGTCAACGCCGGAAAGAGATGGGCCGACTGGAAGACGAAGCCCAACTCACTGCGCCGCAACTCGGTGCGCTGACGCTCGTTCAGGTGCGCCAGTTCGCGGCCAAAGAGCACCACCTGGCCGCTGGTGGCGTCGTCCAGTCCCGCGATCAGGTTAAGCAGGGTGGTTTTGCCAGCCCCAGAACGCCCACGAATGGCGATAAACGCCCCTTCGCCAACGGCTAGATTGACATTGCGCAGAGCGATGACACTGCCGCGGCCCACCGGATAGACCTTGCCGACATCGCGTACCAGCAGCAGCGGCGCAGTGGTCGTTGGTGGTCCAGGCGGCGCCCGGTGCGGACTGGGACCACGCCCCGCAGGCGGAAAATTGGGCTGAGGCGGTGGCTGGTAGGACATCTAACGATACTCCTTGCGCCGATGGGCGCGTTCGCGAAAACGAGCGCGGACGGACGTCAGGTGCGGAAACCTCGCCATGGGGACGGTGAACCCGGCGGCATTCACCACTCGTGGCTGGCGACGCCTGGACAGCGTACCAGACCGGGCGCGCGGAATCAAGAAGGCCAGCAGTACTTGCCACCAGCACCAACGATTGGCCTGGCAGCCCACGCCCACCGATGCAAACGACGTGCAGTGTGCTCCCGCGGCGACCCACCGACAACCCGCGCTTCCACTGCAACGCACCATCCTGATGAAACTGGACCGGCACCTTCAACCGCGCGAGCCCACGAGCCACCACGCTGGCCCCTGTACAAGATACGTATGCGAAAGGACCAAACCTCTCAGAGTGGGAACATTACCTGGGATGCGCGATGCACCTGGTGATCTGGCGACACGGCAACCGCTACGTGCGGTGATGCGGCATACGCGTCGCGCTCTTCCCACCATCTCTGATTGGAGGTGGCGGGAAGAGCCGCGATAGCGAACCACGAACACAATCGGCGCCTGGTAGTTGGCCGCATCGGTTAAGCGCATGCCTATGACTGCTGATGCGCCACCGTCTGCCAGGCCCGTTCGAGCATCTCGAGCGCCCGCGCCGGATCGTTGCGTGCTTTGTATAGCCGCGAGACGCGGGAGTAGCCCGTAGCCGCATGCTGGAGCGACCCCGACTTCTCGAGCAACGTGAGCGCCTGCTTCACGTGGGCATCGGCTTCTTTACGCTTGCCGCGTGCTTCGAGCGCTTCACTCATCGCCAGCAACGCATCGGCCCGCTGCAAGCTATCCTTCTGGCGGTCAGCCGCCTCGAGGGCGGCGCGGGCATCGTCCTCCGCCGCATCGTACTCCTGCCGGCGCAGATGCAACTCGCTCAAGCTGCGCGCGGATTCCGACATGCCACGGGGATCGTCCAGTTTGCGCGCCATGTCGTTGGCCACGCGCAGATGCGCTTCAGCCTCCTCCAACTGATCGGCATGCAGGTACGCGCGTCCTAGCCGGCTGTGCACATACGCCGCCTGGCGTTTATTGCCAACCTCCTCATAGCTCTGGATGGAATGGAGGGCGTAACGCTTGGCACGCGCTGTGTCACCCTGCGCATTGTAACTGGAACTGAGGATGGAGTAGATGTAGCCCAGCCGCTCAGGGTTGAGCACATCATTCGAGAGTTCAGCGGCTTCCTTGAGGATTTCAACCGCCTTGTCATATTCCCCAAGCTGCCAGTATTCATTTCCCAAGCTACCCAGGACATTTAATTTGTAGAGGGGATCGCGCATGATATTGCGCTGGATGGCTTCGTAGCAGGCGCGGTGACACTCCAGGGCCAGCAGGTGTTTCCCCTGGAGTTCGTACACATTGCCCAGCTCGGCGCGGCTGCGTTCGAGCAACTCGCGGTCGCCAATGCGTTCGGCAATGGGCATCGCCTCCAGCAGGGCGCCGCGTGCCTTGTCGGGCTGCTCCTTGGTCATGTAACAGCCGGCCAGATAGAAGTTGGCCGCCGCGGTATCCCGCGGCGAGGTCGCCTGCGCCACCACCTGTTTGAGGACCGTGATGGCCTCATCGGGACGCTGTTGCCGCGCCAGCAGTTGGGCTTCGCGCAAGCGGGCGGAAATTTCCTCACGTCCCTGCTCGAACTCCGCGCTATGGGACTCGGCGAGCGCGATGCTATCTTCGAGATCGGAATCGGTCTGCTCGGTCAAAAGATCAGACAGCGGCACCTGTAGGCGCGTCGCGAGTCGTTCCAGCGCGCCGAGAGACGGCCGTATTTGGCCGCGCTCCACCGCACTCACATACGACACGCTAAAGGCGCCCTTGGCAAGCTCACCTTGTGTGAGGTTGCGATTCAAACGCGCACGACGAATACGATGTCCGACTCTGGATGTGGGTGTCGCCACGGCCACGGGGGCAAGCGCACTAATTGCCCCCTCGTCGTCAGATTGCATGCCCTAGCTCCCTTCGGCCTGCCTACTTGCTGTGCCGAGACGAGTCTACCTCTGTGCCAAAAAGCACAGAGGTCAGGGGATGCTTGGTCCGTTTGAGTACCGACTGACATGCCGGGCGACGGAAGCGCGATCAGATCAACAGGATCGGCCGCTGTCGGATGCCGCACTGCACTTCAGCGCTAACCCGTGGATCAGGCATCCTATCTCGTAGCACAAATGCTAATCACAGTGGACAATATAGCGCGTGAGAATGGAGTTGTCAATGTTCGTAATACTACTTCTATGAGAACATACTCGTTTTCAAGTACCTTCACACATCCATTGTCGCTCGATTTCTTGCTGACCGCCTACTCGGGCCAAGACCGCCATACAGGACACGGTAAGCATGGCGCAACGGACGCCTATCAGGCGAACCCATATCGTCAGGGAGGAGAAGCATCTGACCACGTCGTGTCTAGGCGTAGTCAGATGCTTCTCCTCCCCTCTCTTCTTCCCAATGGTGACAGTCTGGCTTAGAGAGCAGCGAAATCAGTCGTCACCAGCAGACGGAAACCCTGACCGGAGCCAATCAGTGAGCCAATGGCCCACGCCGTGTAGACGCGGCCCGGCAGCAACCCGACTTCTGGGCTGGTGTAGACAAGTGAGGAGGAGGCTGCGGCCGCGACGCCAAACTGGTACTCGCCGCCCTTCACCTGCAGATATCCTGTGGCGTGCGGATAGGAAAGCGCAGAAACGACTTTCGCGAAGGAAGCGTCCTCGCTGGTTTCCCGCTTCGCGTAGACGTCCACTGCGGGAGCCCCTGGCGAGAGATGAACCACACGGATACGGGCCCTACTATCCGCGCGCCACGAGCTGTCGCTGAACACCTGCACTGAGAATGCTGGGGACCGGGCCACAAATCCCGTTGCGGCAACGGTGGTATAGCCAGTGTTGAACGCAACGCGGGTGAGCTCCTTGACGACCGCATCGTCATCACCTGCGACCGCTATCTTGATGTCATACGCTTTGCCAGCGGCGAGGCCGAGATACTTCGTGATGTGACCAAAAGTGAGCGCATGAACGGCGATCGCGTTATCAACCAGAATATCCACGGGCGGAGCATCGGGACTGGCGTGCAGCACACGCACCCATGCCTTGCTACTCCCCGTGTGTTCGGCGTGTGCCGGCGAGGCGGACACAGTGGAAAATGTGAACAATACGGCGAGCAGTGAAAGCGCCATTGCCGCGAGCGCCGCGTGGCGGAGTAATCCGCGTCGATCTGGTGCCATGGGAATTACCTTCTCCTAGGTGATGTTGCCCCTGATGGGCATTGCATCGAGTGTGGTCGCGGCTCGCCCTCGAACAGCGCAAAGACGCGCGACTTGTGCCCGAAATCTGACTTCAGTCCGTGTGGGGGTACCCAACCAACAATTGTAGATCATTCGCCAAACACTGTGCAAACCCAGCAGCATGTGTGAACAACACCAAGAGATTGGCACGTGTGTTTTCCGTTGGAAACAGCGCGCGGCCCGGTGTGGAGAGATCCGTCCGCGGGGCTATACGGGCTCGGCCTCCACGTTACGCTAGTTCGGGCGGGCATGGCGGACCGCCTCACGACGTCGCGGTCCACGTCGTCGCGGCCAGGACGAAGCAGGCACTCCACTTCCGCGCCTGCGTCGCAGCTCACCGCGCCAGACCCGCTGGATACTACCGCGACCGATCACTGACCTTGATGAGGAAGAGCGTCGTTACCACT
>DASYGC010000713.1:0-9815 GCA_036000225.1 Ktedonobacterales bacterium
TCGCGGCGGGCGTCGCCTTCTTCAAGGAACTGACCACCGGCTCGCACCGTCCAGCCCCCGCGAGCGGCCTGTGACGTCCGCAACTCATCTTCCTCTCCCCCTCTCCTCGCGGGAGAGGGGGTTGGGGGGAGAGGTCTGGCGTCGCCTCCCGCTTTCCAGCGCTGGCATGGGCTGGCAGCTCGCCCACACCGAGGTGCTGCTGGCCGGACTGGCCACTGGCGGCCCGCCCACCATTCGCTGGTACCGCCCCACACGCGCGGCGCTGGTGCTGGGGCGCAGCCAGGTGGCAACGCTGGCCGATCTCGCGGCGGCGCGCGCGGCGGGCATCGCGGTCTATGGCCGCACCTCCGGCGGTGGCGCGGTACTCATCAATCGCGACGCGCTGAGCCTGGATGTGGCGCTGCCTGCCGGCCATCCCCTGGCGCTGGCCGATGTCACGCGCGCCTACCAGTGGATCGGCGAGGTCTGGGCGCAAGCGCTGCGCCAGCTGGACATCGCGGACGTCCGCGCGCTTTCGACCGAGGAGGTGCGCGCCCTCCCCGCGCCACCGCCCGGCGATCCGCTGCGACTGGCGTGCTACGGCACCCTCTCGCCCTGGGAAGTCGTCGCCGGCCAGCGCAAAGTCGTGGGCCTCTCGCAGGTGCGGCGCCGGCCCGGCGTGCTCTATCCCATCGGCGTGCATCTGCGCTGGCAACCCGAGCGCCTGGCCGCGCTGCTGGCGCTGCCACCGACCACCCGCCCCGCGCTGGCCGCCGCCCTCTGTCAAGCCGCCGCCGGGCTGGACGAACTGGCCGGCCACCCCATCAGCGCCGCCCGCGTGATCGCCGCCGTCGAGGCGGCCCTCGTCGCGCGCCTCGGCATCACGCTGGTGCCCGGCGCCTGGACGGTGGAGGAGCAAACCGTGGCGCGGCGGCTACAACGCGAGCAGTTTCAGCCGCTGGGCTAATGCTGAAGCGTCCTGCTTCGCAGCCGTCCGGTCAGATCCGGTCAGATCTGGTCATATGCCCCCACCACTTTCGCCTCACGCTCATCATCTCCCTTCCAATGCTCGAACGCACGCTATATACTGCCTCACCGCGCCATGCACCGCGATGCGGTCGTGCCGTCCTGCACGTTCATGCCACAACGATTGTGCTCACGTGTGCGAACATGCGCGATCCAGACAGGTAGGCTGCCATGAGTGGCGTCTCCCACATCAAGGCCACAGGCTGCGCCGTCTTGTCCTCTCACTCCAGCATTTTCGCGCTCCCACGAGATTCATCCAAAAAATCCGTGGCACATTGTGGCACTTCCTGGTCGCGCATCAATGCTGTTGGACGACAGCGTATACTGGGTGGAGCATCGCGACATCGAACACGTCAGGTGGTGCATGCCTATGCCCGATCAATCCGCTTCGCTAGTCATCACGGTCAATGGAACACGCCATGTCGTGCGCGCGACGCCCGACACCCCGCTGCTCTACGTCCTGCGCAACGAACTTGGCCTGAGCGGTCCCCACTTCGGCTGCGGGCTGGAACAGTGTGGCGCCTGCATGGTCTTGCGCGGCGCGCAGGCGACGACCTCGTGCCACCTGCCCGTGGGCGAGTTGGCCGGCGCCGCCATCACCACGCTGGAAGGGCTGGGAACGCTGGACGAGCTCCATCCTGTGCAGCGGGCCTTCCTCGAAGAACAGGCGGCACAGTGTGGCTACTGTGCCAACGGCATGATCGTCGCCGTCGCGGCGCTGTTGTGGCGCCAGCCACACCCCACCGACGAGCAGATCCGCACAGCGCTCGATGGCAACTTGTGCCGCTGCGGCTCGCAACCGCGCATCCTGCGCGCGGTCAGGCGCGCGGAGTACCTGCTGTGGGGGGAGGCAGAGGCATGACGCAGCAGCATGGCGACGCTCGTGGGCCGGATCGTCCACCCCAGCCGCAACCCGCCCAGGCCGCCACACCAGCGGCGGGCAGCGGCGCGGCGAGCGCTTTCTGGGGCGCCGCATCTACCGCGCTGGACGATTGGCTCTCCTTCGCCTCCGATGGCACCCTCACGGTCTTCAGTGGCAAGGTGGAACTCGGCACCGGCGTGCGCACCGCGCTGGCGCAGATCGTCGCCGAAGAGCTGGATCTGCCGCTCGCCTCGATTCAGTTGGTGATGGGCGATTCCGCGCGTACCCCCAATGAAGGCTACACCGCCGGCAGCAACACGATCCAGCAGAGCGGCACCGCCCTGCGTCACGCCGCGGCTGAGGCGCGCCAGGCGCTCATCGAGCTGGCAGCCGAGCGTCTGGAAGCCGCGCCGGACGATCTCGAAACCACTGCTGGCGCGATCGCCGTCCGTGGCACACCCAGCCGCCGTGTCACCTACGCCGCGCTGATCGGTGGGCAGCGCTTCGAGCGCACCGTCACCCGTCAAGCTCCGCTCAAGTCGCCCGCCGCGTACACAATCGTCGGCCAGCCAGCGCCGCGTCTGGATCTGCCACGCATCTTCACCGGCCAGCCCACCTTCGTCCACGATCTGCGCCTGCCCGGCATGCTGCACGCGCGCGTGGCGCGCCCGCCCAGCCCTGGCGCCACCCTGCTCACCCTCGATGCCAGCGCCGTGCGCGACGCCCAGGTCGTCCGGCTTGGCAGCTTCGTCGCTATCGTGGCCGCGCGCGAGGAAGTGGCCATGCGCGCGGTGGAGCGGCTCAAGCTGACGTGGCGCGAGAGCGCGCGGCTGCCATCCCAGGACGAGTTGTTCACCTTCTTGCGCGGCCAGCCCTCCACCGATCAGGTCGTCGCGGAGCGAGGCGACGTGGCGGCGGCGCTGGCCGGGGCCGTGACACAGGTGCGCGCGACCTATGCGCAGCCCTATCAGGCCCACGCTTCCATCGGCCCCTCATGCGCGGTGGCCAGTGTCGCGGCGGATGGAAGCATCACCATCTGGTGCGCCTCCCAGGGCGTCTTTGCGTTGCGCGGCGCGCTGGCCGACCTGCTGGAGTTGCCGGTGGAGCGCGTGCGCGTGATCTTCCTGGAGGGTGCGGGCTGCTACGGGCACAATGGCGCCGACGATGTCGCGGCGGATGCCGCCGTACTGGCGCGTGCGGTGGGCCAGCCGGTGCGCGTGCAGTGGTCGCGCGCCGACGAATTCGCCTGGGAGCCGAAGGCGCCGGCCATGCTGATCGAGGCGCACGGCGGCCTGGATGCGCACGGCCAGATCGCCGCCTGGGAGAGCACGGTCCGATCGCCCTCGCATGTCAGCCGCGCGCGCGTCGGGCTCGATCTGCTCGCCGGCCAATTGATCCACGAGCGGCCCGCGCCGGAGCGCACCTTCTTCGTCGGTGGTGAGCGCAACGCGCCCACCGACTATGAACTGCCCCATCACCGCGTGACGCTGCGCTGGCTGGCACGCTCGCCGCTCCGTGTCTCCTCGATGCGCAGTCTGGGCGCCACTGCCAACACCTTCGCCAACGAATCCTTCATGGATGAACTGGCTCTGGCGGCACACAGCGATCCCGTGGAGTTTCGCCTGCGCCACCTCACCGATCCCCGCGCCCGCGCCGTAGTCGAGGCGGCGGCTCGCCAGGCGTCCTGGGATACGCCGCTGCCGCCAGGCACCGGGCGCGGCATCGCCTTCGCGCGCTACGAGAACCGCGTGGCCTACGTGGCGACGGTGGCCGAAGCGCGGGTAGATCCGGACAGCGGCGCGGTGCGTGTGGCGCGCATCGTCGTGGCCCACGACTGCGGCCAGATTATCAACCCCGATGGGGTACGCAACCAGATCGAGGGCAACGTCATCCAGTCGGCCAGCCGCGCGCTCAAGGAAGAGGTCCACTTCGCTGCCACCAGCGTCACGAGCCTGGATTGGGACACCTATCCCATTCTGACCTTCTCCGAGACGCCGGAGATCGAGATCATCCTGCTCGATCGCCCCGACCAGCCGTCGGTGGGCGCGGGCGAGCCGGCGACGATCACCACCGCCCCCGCCATTGCCAACGCGATTTACGCCGCGAGCGGTGCGCGCGTGCGCCAGGTGCCGTTCACGCCCGCGCGGGTGCGTGCCGCGCTCGCGGCGGCTCATCCCCCTGCGTGAACTCTGCTACAATGACGCCATGATCCTCTTCTTCATCAAATCGCTGGTCGTGCTCTTCACCATGGTCGATCCGGTGGGCCTGGTGCCGGTGATGGTGGGGCTGACCGCCGGCGCCACGCTCCCGGAGCGCTCGCGCATCGCCACCCGCGCCACGCTGATCGCGGCGGGCGTGGTGTTGGTCTTCGGCGCGCTGGGCCAGTACATCTTCGCCTGGCTGCAAGTCACCATACAGGCATTCGACATCGCCGGTGGGGTACTGCTGTTCATGGTGGCCATCGATATGCTCTTTGGCCGGCAATCGGGCGCGCGCGAGACCCCACGCGAGCAGCGCGAGGCGCGCATGCGTGAGGATATCAGCGTCTTCCCACTGGCCATTCCCATGATCGCCGGCCCCGGTACGATCACCACCGTTATCCTGCTGGTCGGCAACGCCGAGCCGGATACGGTCTCGCTGCTCGCGATCGCGGTGGCCGCCGCCATCACGCTCAGCGCCTGCTGGATCGCCATGCAGATGAGCGGGCAGATTCAGAAACGCATCGGCACCGCGGGCATTCTGGTGCTCTCGCGCGTGCTGGGGATGCTGCTGGCCGCCATCGCCGTGCAGTTCATCCTCAACGGCGTCTCGCTCTTTCTTGCAGTAGCGGGCCACGCGCACTGAGCGTGCGCGCGGTCATGCGGCGAGGCAGTCCGTGTCCAGGAGAACCAGTTATGGTCAACGCGTGCGGATCCGCGCCGAATGGCGCTCCATCCTCCCTTACAACCCGAAGGCGTACAGGTTGTGGTCGGTCGAGCCGACGTAGATTCGCCCATTGGCGAACGCCGCCTCGCCCTGGATATTGTGGCTGATCGTGTGGCTGAACAGCACCGCACCGGTGGACCAGTCGCGCACCTCCAGCGTGGCGCCGTTCTGGTCGGCGACCAGCCCATTGGCCAGCGCCGGCGCCGCCCAGATCAGTCCGGCTGTGCCCTTTTGCCAGAGGCTCTGACCGGTCAGCGCGCACAGCGCGCTAATGCTCCCGTTGACCGCCTTGCCATTCAAGGTGGTCATGCCCGCCGCCAGGTAGAGCACTCCGGTGCAACTCTTCCCCGCGCCGTTGGTGACCGTGCCGGGATAATAGGCCGTCGGCGCGAGAATGCCCTTGACCGGATTGCCGCCCCCCGTCGCGAACTGCCTGGACCAGACCAGTCCCCCCGCGAGATTCGCGGCATTCAGCACATAGTACCAGCCGTTCTTGTTGCCCACCCCCAGCCAAAGCGCACCGCTGGTCCCTGCGAAGAGCGTCGGCGTACTGCCGAAGTCGCCATCGGCGACGAACTGGTTGGCGGGCACCTGCCAAGAAGCGGTGACCGCCAGCGTCGTCCAGTCCAGCGCGAGCACCGCGCAGCTGTGTGGCTGCGCCGGGTCACACGCCTGCTGGCCCGCCACGTACGCATTACCGGTCGCCACGAAGACCGTCTGCAGGCCCGAGCTGACCGTCGGCGACCCCCAGACGCCCGCTCCTGGCGCGTTGCCGGGCAGCAGTGACACCTGCGCCTTGATGGCTCCGGTAGCGGGATTGAGCGCGTAGACCGCCCCCGTCTTCGGTTGCGTCTCGTCGCAGAAGGAAGCGGTCGAGGTATAGATGGTATCGTTGGCCAGCGAATAGGCGGGCGACGACCAGATGACCGCCGGGCTGAACTTGCCGACGTCGAGGCCAGCCAGTGGAGTGTGCCACAGGATCGTGCCGGTGGTGGCTGCCACCGCGAACAGAATATCGGAGGCGCCGGCATAGACCAGTTGCGTGGGCACGCCTTTGACCGAGACGGTCGCGACCGTCGCCGAGGACGTAATACCCCAGGACGTGATGCACTTCGAATTCGGCTTGGGATTGGTATCCTTGGCCAGGAAGGTGCGCCAGCAGAGACTGCCCGTCGTGGCGTTGACGGCATAGAGATCGCCATTCCACGAGCCGAAAAAGACCATCGGCACGGCTGTGCCCGCGCACGCCGCGGGCACGGCATTGGCGACAATGGCAACCGCCGGGTTGGCTTCGACGTTGCCGCCCGTTCCCGCGGTCCACTTCAGGGCCAGTTTGGCGGCGTTGGCGGGGCCGACGGCGGTGAAGGCATTGTTGTAGGCCTGGTGATTCCCGCCGTCCAGGTAGGCCGTCCAGGTATCGCTGCTGGTGACGGAAGGGGCGCCTGCCGCGCTTTGCTGAAGCGCGGCGCCATTCGCCGTCTCAGCCGCGAGCGGTGGGCCGCTGGCGGGCAGCGCCGGAAAGCTGGTGACCGCCGCGGTGAAGATGGTGCGCGACGAGCCGGAGGCGCCGATCTTGCTGCCGGCGACAAAGAGGAACCCCTGCGCGGTGCTGAGGGTGTGCTCGGCCACGCCGCTGGGCAGCGCGGTCAGCGCCACCCAGGCGCCGATGGTCCCGTTGCTGGCGTTGAGGGGGGCGCGATAGACCGTATTGGTCGGGCGCGCCGCGCTGTTATAGCCGCCAATCGCCCACAAAAAGCCATTGACCGCGACCACGCCCAGGTCCCAGCGGGCCTGGGGCAGCGCCGTCAAGCTCGCCCAGGCGCCCAGCGTGCCGTTGGCGCCGATGCGCGCGGCATAGACGGTGTTCAGGGCGCCGCCGCTGCCCGTCACGCTGTGGCCACCCACCACATAGATCCAACCATTCGCGATGGTCGCGGCGAGCTCGCCAGCGATCTGGGGCAGCGCCACGGTGGTGGACCAGGCGCCCAGCGTTCCGCCGCTCTGTGGTGCGACGTAGACGGTATTGTGGGCCAGATTATCCGCGCCAAAGCCGCCAATATTCCAGACAAAGCCGCCACTGGCCACCGCCGCGCTGTCATAGCGCGCCTGGGGCAGCGCGTTGGTCGTCGACCACGACCCGAGCTTGCCGCCGCTCTGCGTCGCGGCGGTGTACACGGCGCTCTGCGCCGTGGCATGGGTGCTCTGCCCACCCAGCACAAGGATGGAGCCATTCTGCAGCACGCCGGCATGGTTATACAGCGCCACCGGCAGGTGCGGGAGGGACTGCCACTTGCCCAGCACACCGCTCGTCCCGATCAGCGCGCTGGACACGGCGTTGGTGTGGCCGCTGTTCGATCCTCCGGCGATATAGAGATACGCACCGTCGGTCACCGCCACCTGATTGTTCAACGGCGTGGGCAGTTGATTGGCGCTGGACCAGACCGTGGCGCCGGCGCTCACCGGCGCGGCCAGGGCGGTGCCTGCCAGCAGCGCCGGGCCAAGCCCCAGCAGCAGCGCCCCATGCATCACGAGCAAGTGGAGTCGTTGACGTGCCATACCGTCACCTCATTGTGCTTCCGCGCCACTGGGTTCGCCCGTCCGGACACACGCCAGGATGGGCCAGGCTGATTGTCTGGTAAGTGTTCATTGTGACCCATCCGCGCGCGCACGACCATAGTGCAACTGCCCTATGCGTGCCTGTACCCTCCGCCGCTACCAGCCGGAATATCGGGCGCGACTGGCTGGGACATGCGCCCAGACCAGCGCGTGCCGCGCGGAGCGTACGCGGATGGCCGCGACCCCATGCCAAACTGCCGATCGGTCTCTCGTGCCAGCGGATGTCGCGCCCGCTCGCAGGGGCTCACGCCAGGGTTCACCTGGCTGACCCACATCCCCTCAGGCTGAGCGGCCGAGCAGCGCCACCAGCGCCTCCACCAGCCGATCGACGTCGCGTGGACGCGTGTAGGCCTGGATCGAGATGCGCACGAAGCGCCGCTCCTGCCACTCGACGATGGGCACTTCGATCTGGTAGTCCTCCCACAGGCGGCGCTTGAGCTCCTCGGCGGACAGCCCGGTGGTGGGCAGCGGAATCGCGCACATCTGCACCCACCAGTCGGTGGTGGCCGGGCTGACGGGCGGGAGTCCGGTAAGCGCGGCGATGCGCTCGGCGGCCCGCACCGCGAGCGCATGGCAGGCCGCGCGCACCACCGGCCAGTTGTACTGAGCCTGGAACGCGATGGCCGCGGGCACGCTGAGATAGGCCGCGGGATCGTCGGTGCCGATCCACTCAAAGTAATCTTGAAACGGCGAGATACCAGGATCGCGCGAGCGCCAACCCCAACTGACCACCAACGGCTGCAGCGCGGCCTGGCGCTCGGGGCGGGCATAGAGGAAGGCGGCGCCCTTTGGGGCACAGACCCACTTGTGGAGATTGCCCATGTAGTAGTCCGCGCCGAGGGCATCGAGCGCGAGATCGAGCTGGCCGGGGGCGTGCGCGCCATCTACCACGGTGAGGATGCCCTGGGCGGAGGCACGGCGGCAGATCCGCTCGATGGGGAAGGTCAGGGCGGTCGGCGAGGTGATGTGACTGACGACGATGATGCGCGTGCGCGCGGTGACGCCCGCCCACAGTTGCTCGACCAGCGCCTCGTGCGTGCTCACCGGCAGCGTGATCGCCTGGGTGCGGTAGTGCGCGCCCCGCTGGTCGCAGAGCAACGTCCACGTGCGCTCCACCGCGCCATACTCGTGATCGGTGCCCAACACCTCATCGCCGGGCGCCAGTGTGGGCACGAGCGAGTGCGCGACGATGTTCATGCCGTGGGTCGCATTGGGCACGAACGCGAGGTCTTCGCGGCGCGCGCCGAGATAGCGCGCGAGCGAGTCGCCGGCTTCCATCAGCAACGCGCGATGGCGCCGGCCCAGGAACTCGACGGGCTGCTCTTCGAGCGTGCGCTGCCACTGTTGATACGTCGCGAACACCGGGGCGGGGCAGGCGCCAAAGCTGCCATGGTTGAGAAAGGTGATGTCGGGACGTAGCAAGAAGTGGCGACCGGCCTCAGCCAGCGGCTCATCAGCGGTATCGCGAGGTGTGGACATCAGCGGCGTGCCTCCCGTAAGTCATGTTCGGTGCTCGTTGACGGCGGCCAATCCCATTGAGCTGGGGCCGCCGCGGGTGGCGGCGGGCCGAGGTGAAGGCGCGTGGCCAGCCCCGCCGCCGCCAGATCGGCCAGCCAGACGGCCAGGGAATCAACGGCGTGTTCTTCGGCGCCGCGATAGGCGCCAACCAGGCGCAGGGGGCGCTCACGCGCATCGCGCACCAGCAGCGCCAGCAAATCGAGCGCATCGGCGCCCGCCCACTGCAGGTCGTCAAAGACGAGCAACGTGCCGGCCTGCCCAGCGAGGTTGGAGAGCACCTGGCTGACGGCACGAAATAGCAGCCGGCGATCCTGACCGGGTGTTGGGCGCCAGCCCGGTGGTGCGGGCGCTCCCACAACGTCGGGTTCGAGCAGCGCGCGCGCGCGCCAATCAACTCCCTCCAGCGCCGCGCGCCGATCGGCGGGCGCCAGGGTGCGCCCGTACGCCGCCAGCGCCGCGAGGACTGGCGAGCCGGATTGCTGTTCCCCTGAATATTGGCAGCCCCCTTCCAGCACGGTCCAGCCGGCGGCACGGCCCTGTGCGGCCGCTTCACGCAGCAGTTGGGTCTTGCCGATGCCAGGGTCGCCGGTCACCAGCAACACCGGTGGGCCAGCGCCGGCCAGGTGCCGCTCCAGCGCGCTCCTGCTGGAAGGGGGGTGAGCCGCTGCGGAGAAGGATGGGTCGGGAACGCCGTGCGCCGCGTACGCGAAGATGGCGCGCTCGGAGGCTGAGAGTCGCAACGCCGCCGCCAGCAGTTCCACGGTGGTCGGTAGCGGGGTGCGCTGGCCGCGTTCGAGCAGGCTCACATACACCTGGCTATACCCGGCCGCCACGGCCAGCAGATCTTGCGTGAAGCCGGCCCGCTGCCGGTAGCGTCGGAGCAGCGCCG
>DASYGC010000714.1:0-3929 GCA_036000225.1 Ktedonobacterales bacterium
GCGGTAGGATGTTATAGGAGACACGCGATCCCCCGAGCAGGGAAGGCTGTGCACCTGATGCCTATGCCATGCGTCGCTTCATCGTTCGGCTCCGTTCGGCTCCGTTCGGCTCCCATGGAAGTTAGCATGCCCCTATACGATACCCTGCTGTTCGATCTGGATGGCACGCTGACTGACCCCCGGCCCGGCATCACCCGCTCGGTCCAGTATGCGCTGGCGCACCTGGGGATCGCTGCCCCCGATCTGGATGCGCTCACCCCATTCATCGGGCCACCATTGGTCGAGTCGTTCCAGCGCTATTATGCCCTCGATGACGCCAGCGCGCAACGGGCACTGCTGTGGTATCGCGAGTACTTCGCCGCGACTGGCCTCTACGAGAACGCGGTCTATCCGGGCATTCCCGAACTGCTGACCGCCCTGCGCGGCCGCGGCCGGCGCCTGCTGGTGGCGACCTCCAAGCCCACGGTCTATGCCGAGCGGATTCTGGCGCATTTCCAGCTCGACCACCACTTCGAGCGCATCGTCGGCAGCAATCTGGATGGCACGCGCACGGCCAAGAGCGCCGTGATCGCCTATGCGCTGGCGACGCTACACCCCCAACCGGTCGCCACGACCACCGTCATGATCGGCGACCGCGAGCACGACATCCTTGGTGCGCAACTCAATCGCCTCGCCAGCATCGCCGTGGCCTATGGCTATGGTTCGCCGGCCGAGTTGCGCGCCGCGGCGCCCACCCACCATATCGCGACCGTGGTTGAGCTAGCGGCACTGCTGTTGGATTAGCCCGCGGTGAGCAACCTCTTCACACCGGCGCTTCGCGGGGTACTAATGTGGGGCTGGGAGTGATGCCGGATCTTCTCCCATGACCCACGTGTCGATGGCATCCAACGCCTCATGTACGGCTGCTTCATACGCCGCGCCATGTGCCGCGCCATGTGCCGCGCAGCCTTCGAGCTCGGGCACGGTAGCCACAGAGATGCTATCTCGTGGATCCCAACGGATCACCAGTGAATAATGCCTGTCGCGTCCTTCCATCATGTGCCTCCCTGAGATTCGTGCCCCACCTGATCGCCCACGCGCCAGTACACCCCGCGTTCGCGCGCCAGCAGCCGGTAGCCAATCAGCTCGCGGCGCAGCGTGGCGACATCCTCATGGAACCCCCCCAGCACCGCGTTGACCTCCGCCTCGCTATAGCGCCGGTCGTAATCGAACGCGCGCACCAGTTCCTCCAGCAGATAGATGACGCGCTTGCGTTGGGTGGGGATACTCGTCAGCCGGCCATTGACCAGATAGGTGCTCACCACGCGCGCGCGCTCGTCGGCGCGGGGTGCGCGCGTGGGCCGCGACGCACCCTCAAATACCATGCCGCTCAGCGCACGCAGCCGGGCCGTGTCTACCTCGAAGTAGCGATAGTTGTCTACCTTGCGCTCGCGCAACAGCCCCGCCGCGCGCAACTCCGCCAGATGATGGCTGATCGTCGCCGGCCTGACCTCCAGCGCCTCGGCAAGCTCCTGGCCGTACATCGGCCGCTCCAACAGCATGCCCACCAGGCGCAGACGCGTGGGATCGGCCAGCGCCTTGTAGAACCGCACGAGTTCCTCTAGGTGGCGCGTGCTACCCTGGTTCGCACTGCTCTGGTTCGTGTCGCTGGCGCGTTCGATGTCTTCTTCGCTCGCGTCGCCATCGGCATCGTGGCCCGGATCGGCGCCGTTGCGACCATCAGTCGCATCGCCGTTGCCTGGAGTCGTCATCCTCATACCTCCTCTGCATCTGTATAGACAATGAGATATCTATCAAATTAGCATATCGGAGGGACCCCTTGTCAAGTGCGTATCCCTGAACTCCACGGTCACTCAATAGCCACTTCTCGGTTCAGCCTGCGTCAGCGCACGCGCGGGCCATGGCCAACCAGACCATACGGTCGAACCGGATCACGTCACACTTGCCCGCTGACGCCCGCCTGCCGACACCCTCGAAGGACCAAGATTAGCAGCGGTGTCTTCAGCCCGCGTCCTCGATACACCACCCAGTTCGCCGGAGCCGATGCGCCGTGACCTCCAACTGTGAATCACCCTGTCTGACCTCGGTTCCCGTTCACCTGCTACAATTCATCGTATGCGGCACGCAGCGCATCAGCGACAACACCAAGCCCATCCAACGGGAAAGAGTCAGAACGTGACCCATCTTTACCTCATCCGCCACGGCGAATCCTTCGCCAACGTCGCGCCCATCGTCGGCGGCATGCGTGGCGACAAAGGGCTGACCCCGCGTGGCGTGACGCAGGCCGAACGCCTGCGTGACCGCCTGGCGGCCAGTGGCGAGCTACAGGCCGATGTGCTGATCGCCAGCACGTTGCCGCGCGCCCGGCAAACGGCGGAAATTATCGCGCCGGCCCTGGACCTGCCGATCGTGTTCGACGATGCGGTCCAGGAGCTGCGTCCTGGCATCGCCGACGGCCTGACACTCGATCAGCTCCGCGAGCGCTATGGTCGGGTGGATTTCGAGGCCGATCCCTACCGCCCACTCTCACCCGGTGGCGAGAGCTGGGCGTTCTTCCTGGTGCGCGTGGCTACCGCGCTCACCCACATCGCCACCGAACACGCCGGCCAGACGATTGTGATCGTCTGCCATGGCGGCGTGATTGATGGCTCGTTCCAGTGCTTTGCCGGTATGAATCTGGTGACCGCGCGCGCCGTGGACTTCGCGACGGAGAACACCTCGATCACCCACTGGCAATGGCGCGCGGCGCATGGCCGGCCGCCACGCTGGCGCCTGATGGGCTACAACGATGCCGCCCACCTGCGCGGTGCGCCTGACGAAGAATCCTCAAGCCGCTCGCATCCGGCGGTACCACTCGATGACGAGGCTGAGGAAAGTGGTTAACCGGTGCATAACCAACTGGTGGAGGAGAGTCGATTGCGGGTGAGCGAATCGAGTGCCCTCAGGGCCAGCAAACCTAGCCGTTGCGCACTCAGAAGTCTGGCTCCTGCCCCAGAGAGCGCAGCTCCTTGCGCCGCGCCTCCAGATGCGCCCGCTCCAGATCAATGTGGTAGTGCTCCGCGACCCGGATGACGCAATACAGAATGTCGGCAAGTTCGTCGCCGATATCCTCGGTGCTCGTCGCATAGCCCGGCGCCTGTGGGCGCTCCGGCAGGTAATAGCGCTCGGCCATCATCACGTGGCGCGCGAGGTCGCCGGTCTGCTTCATCATCTCAATCATGCTCGCCTCGATCGTCCATGGTCGCTGCTCGGCGTCATCGAATGCCTGGATCACGCGTCGCGTGATCGCTACCAGATCCTCGAAAGTGTATTGATTCTTCATCACCGCATCTCCTCATCCGCAACTTGCCTCCCACCGCTGAACCTGAATCATACTCCACCGCGCGCCAGGTGATAGACTGGTGGCCAGGTAGGAGCGTTGCGCAGCCGTTCGGCGTACGGTCCGCGCAACCTCAAGCGCTGCCTGGAAGATCCAGCAACGCCGACGGAAGTTCGAGGACACCCTGATGTCTGACACGCGCGGCCCGGTCATTGTGATTGCCAGTCCCGCCTCCGGCCATGCCGCCGAGGTGGGAGACGTGGTCGCCGCCCTGCGACGCGCGGGCGTGGAGGTGGCCGAGACCGTCCTGGTGAGCGCGCTCGCCGGCCAGCCGTCCCTGGGCCGCGACTGGCTCGCCGCCGGCTACCGTGCCGCCGTCGCCGCTGGTGGCGATGGCACCCTTGGCGCGGTGGCCAACCACCTGGCCGGCACCAATCTGCCACTGGGAATCCTGCCGTTAGGCACGGGCAACGACGTGGCGCGTTCGCTGGCGATCCCCCTGGTGCTCGATGCCGCCTGCGCCATCGTCGCACACGGCGTCGAGTCTGCCATCGACCTGGGCCGCGTGGCCGCGGTTCCGCCCTCGACTCTCCCTCCCCCCACCACCCAG
>DASYGC010000715.1:0-3407 GCA_036000225.1 Ktedonobacterales bacterium
CCAGGGGAGCGCAGGTGCCCTACGCGCTGGAGGGCTACCTCATGCCGGGCACCTATCTGGTGGATACCAGCAGCACGGCCGCGGATGTGGTCGCCCAGATGCTCACTGGCCTGGGCGAGGCGCTCTGCCCTGGCCCCGATCCCCAGCATCTCGACGCCTACTGGCCCGATGTGGCGCGGTGCAAGGCGCATGCGGCCGTCGTGACCGCTGGAGGCCAGCCGGTGAGCATCTTCACGGCGATGGAGCAAGCTTTCGCGACCACCGACGACCGCGCGGCGCTCTACGACACCCTGACGCTGGCCTCCATCGTCACCCGCGAGCGCAACGCGCCCGCTGAGGATGCCGGCATCGCGCAGGTCTACTACCATCGCTACCTGGCGGCCAGGACGGGCGCCACCGATCCCGCGGGCGATAGCGTCGGCTTCCTCGATGCGCCCTCGACCGTCCAGTACGCGCGCGACACCGATCGTGCGCCCGCCGCTGGCACGTGGTGGGCACCGCTGGCGGGGACCGCGGCGGGCATCGATGCCGCCAGCCCGTACAACACCGCGGTCGCGAGCACCGTTGGCCTGCCACCCAGTCCGATCGCCGCGCCCGCGTGGGATGCCATCGCGGCCGCCGCGACCGCCAATGCTACCAGCGCATCGCCCGCCTACTTCCTGGCGAGCATCTGCGGCGCGACCGCTTACGCGACCTCCGCCGCTGAGTTCCAGGGGGTGGCCGTCAAGGCGCGCTACGAGGCCAGTGTGGGGTGCCGCTCACCGTTGCTGGCGATCCCCGCCGCGACACCCACCCACCTGGCGCTGCCCGCGGGACCGCTGCCGGCGATCGCGCCCGCGCCCGGCGACAGCGCCGCCGCCGCCTTCCTGATGAATCCTGATACCGGCACGGTCTACTTCGCCCAGCACGCCACCGACCAGCGCGCCATGGCCAGCACCACCAAGATCATGACGGCGCTGGTGGCGGCCACCTACGGCACTCCCGACCAGCGTATCACTGTTGGCCCCAATGTGATCGCTGAACTGGCCGGGACCGGCGCCAGCGTCGCCTATCTGCAGGTAGGCGACACCCTGACGCTGCAAGAGTTGCTATATGGTCTGTTGCTGCCCTCAGGCGATGACGCGGCGATTGCGATTGCCGATGGAGTGGCCGGCTCGGAGCCGGGCTTCGTCTGGCTGATGAACGATGAGGCGCGGCTGCTGGGGCTGACAAACACACACTATGAGAATGTGCACGGGCTGGACGCCGACGGCCACTACAGCTCGGCGGCCGATCTGGCCCGCCTGGCGACCTTCGCGTTGCGCAGCCCGGCCATCGCGCCGGTGGTGGCCTCCGCGACGCATGTGCTGCCCGCAACCGCCGACCACGGTGCGTATACGTGGACCAACACCAACCTGCTGCTCTTTCCGCCGGTCTATCCCGGCATCCTGGGCGTCAAGACAGGATTTACCGGCAACGCGGGCGAATGCCTGGTCTTCGCTGCCAGTGGGCCGTATGGGCGCCTGGTGGGCGTGGTGCTCTACGAGCCCGCCGCCGCAGCGCGCTTCGCCGATGCGCGCGCGCTGCTGACCTGGGGCTTCACCGTCGAGGCGCATGAGGATGCTGCGCGCCAGGCGGTGGGGTTGATGGCAGGATAAATACGCGGAGCGCAAACGCGCGATCGTCAGCGGTCATTGGTTGTCGCTGAATTTGTGGCGGCTGGCGGGCAATTGGGGAGGCTGCCCGCATTGCCCAGTTCGCGCACCAGCACCGGCCCGCTGTGCGTCATGATGTACGCGGGCACCTCCTGCTCGACGGGCAGGCGCAGCAGTCGCGCCGCCTGGCTGGGTGAGATGACGCCGACGGGGATCAGCCGGGCCAGCGCTTCGGCGCGCACCGCGAAGTCCTCCGGCTCCTCGATGCCAGCAAAACTGACGGTGAAGCGGGGATCGAGCCAGCGGCGCACGGCACGCGTCAGGTGCGCGGCGGCCAGCGCGGCCACCGGCGCCACCGCCCGGCGATAAACCACGCTCTGCTGCGACTCGCCCACGCTGCGGTTGCTGGTGTCAGTGAAGCCCAGCTCGTCCATCGTCAGGCCGAAGGCGGCAACTGTGATGTTGAGCAGGAAGCGGTCGAAGCCCATCAGCGGATCGTCGCCGGTCAGCGCGTGCCATTTCGCGCCCGGCGGCAGTGCCCGCGCGCGCACGCGATACTGGTCGTTGCCGGCCAGCAGCCCATTGAAGGTCTCCTCGAAGACGCGTACCTGCTCGGGCGTCCAGACCAGATCGACCGGCGGCTCGATCACCCCCAGCGGCGTGCTGCCGTCGGTGAAGCGCGCCAGATCATAGTCCTGCTTTCTCAATGCCTGGTTGACACGCAGGATGATGCGCTCCACCCGCGAGAGGCCATAAACGCTGTCGGTGCGCGCGGTCTCGCGCACGTAGTCCAGTTCGTCGGCGCTGAACCAGCCGCCGGGCACACCGTAGACGAACTGCTGGTAGGCGGGCAGCGGTGGCTGAGGGGTGCGTCCCAGCTCATCGATCAGCGGTTTGATGGTGTCGCCTGAAACCAGTTCCAGCGCGTGCAGTCCGCCGCCACGCGTGCGGTGAGCAAAGATGGCCACCGCGTCAATCTCCAGCAGGTCGCGCACGAAGGCCACCAGCCAGGCGCGCAGATCCTGGGCGCGGTCGGGCGATTCGAGGAAGGCCGCGATGCGCTGAGCGGGATCGCGCCAGCGAGGTGCGCTGGCGGATTCGCCAGCGGCCAGCAACTCGGCGCGCGGCAACACGCGTAGTTCCAACCGGCCCAGCAGGTCAAAATATACGCGCTCGCACAGTTGCACGCCATCGAAGAGCGCGGCCAGGTTGCGCAACTGCTCGAAGCTGCTCTGTTCGGTCGCGCGCGGGCGCTGGGCGATGTTATAGCCAACGGGGTAAGCCCACTGGCGTGGGGCTCCGTCAGGCCCCGTCAATCCAGGCACGGGCGCCAGCGGCTCGCCCGGTGGGAAGGCGACCTCCCGCTGGGGCAGTGGTGGGCGTTTGCCCTGCCTGGGCGCTGGCGCGTTGGTGGGCCGTTGCGGCGGCAGTGGCCGTGCGGTCGCCCTGGCGGGCACCTGGCGTTGACGTCGATGCGACATGCGCTCCCCCTCCTCGCGGGGACCGCCGTCGCGCGACCGGCCGCGCCGCACACCGCGACGAGCGGCACGCTCAGGCATCGCGCGTCTGGTCCCCTGGCCCAACCATAGAACATCTATTCAAGTATGGCAAGAGGCAAAGGGGCGATTCTGGCATGAGAGGGACAAAGTGGTGACGAGAGTTGACCGCATCTGGGGAGATTTGACCGGAGATGTCCGGAACTCTGGCGGCGAAGCATCTCGCCCGCCATGCTTGACGGTTCCGCTATAATAGGGTCCATTGGCGAGCTATCGT
>DASYGC010000716.1:0-4508 GCA_036000225.1 Ktedonobacterales bacterium
GTCATCAAGATCGGTCGCGACAACGCGCACGAGATTTGCCTGCCCGATCCATCCGTCTCGCGCCTGCACGCGCAAATCATTCGCCAGGCGACCGGCTTCTATCTGCACGATCTGACGAGTCAGAATGGCACGCTGGTCAACCGCCAGTTCCTGCAGGCCCCCGTGCGGCTGCAGGCGGGCGATCTGGTGCAATTCGGCACAGTGCCGCTGCGCTGTGAGGCGCTTCCCCTTCCCGCCTCCCTCGCGCGCGGTGGCGGAGATGGCGGGATGCCAGCGGGCGCGGGGTGGAGTGGCCCCGCCGCGTATGGTCTGGCGCCTGGCGCGCGGCCTGGCACTGACGAACGCGCGACGCCGCCGCGCGTGGCCAGCGCGCAGAACGGAGCTGGTGATGTGCCGCGTGCGCAGGCCGACATGCATACCCGCATGGGTTCGCCGCCAGCGGCCAGCGATCGCCCGCACCTGGGCCCCCCGCGCCTGCTGCCCACCCAGCCACCGGAGATGACCCCGCCATGATGCTGTACACCATCGGCTTCACCCAGAAATCGCTGCGTCAGTTCATGGGGCTGTTGCGTGAGGCCCAGGTGGATGGGGTGGTGGATATCCGGCTGCGCAATGTGTCGCAACTCGCCGGCTTCGCCAAGCGCGATGACCTGGCCTTTATCCTGGAGTTGTGCGGTATCGGCTACCGCCATGAGCCGCGGCTGGCGCCCAGCGACGAGCTGCTCGACCGCTACCATCGCGACCACGACTGGGCGGCCTATGAGCCAGACTTCGCGGCGCTGCTGGCCCAACGGGATGTGCCCGCGCTGCTGGCGGAGATCGAGCGGCGCTTCGCACGGCCGTGCCTGCTGTGCACCGAGCCGGAGCCCGATCAGTGCCACCGCCGCCTGGTGGCCGAGGCGTTCGTGCGGCTGCGGCCCGGCCTGGAGGTCCGCAACCTCGTGCTGCCCCGGCCACGCAAGGCGGCGGCTAGCCCGCGCGCGGCGCGCCGCACGGGCAGGCGCAACGTTCCCGCCGCGACCGGTGTGCCCGCGACGCCCGCTGTGCCTGCGCGAACGGAGGCCACATCGTGAAGACCGCGCTGGTCATGCTGGCCGTCACCCATATGAAGACCGGCATCTGCATTGCCGGGGTCAACCCGGATGCGCCAGCCAACTGGGTGCGGCCGGTGCGCGAATTTGGCACCATCCTGCTCGGCGACATCACCTATCCCGCGCCGCCGGCAGCCAGTATTCCGGCCGGCCAGCGGCGGGCGATGCGCCCGTTCGACGTGGCCGAGCTGGGCCTGGGCCACGCCCGACCGGCGCCGCCGCACATCGAAGATTGGACCTGCGACTTCGCGCACCAGCGTCCGCGCCTACTCGGCGTGCTGCCCGAGGGCCAGCGCGCCGCCCTGCTCGACGCCGCCAGCCATCCGGCCCAGACGCTGTGGGGCGGCGAGCGGTCGCTGGGGATCGTGGTCGCGGAACAGCTCAGCGCGACGTTCCGCCACGATCGCTACACCGGCAAGTACGACGCGCGCCTGAGCTTCGCGGGCCTGCCGCCCGATGCCACGAGCGCCGCCTGCACCGATCTGAAGTGGCGCGCGTTGGGCCGGCGACTGCTGGCTAACGGCGTGGCCGGTGCGGGCGCGGGGGCGCCAGCGCTGCGTACCCTGACGCTGGCTGGCGACGAGCTGTCCGCCGCGCTGGGCGGCGCCACACAGGTGTGGTTGGCGCTGGGCATCAGCCGCGCCCTCGATGGGCGCTTCTGGCCGCTGGTGATTGGCGTGCACACCCTGCCAGATTATGAGGTCGAAATTGACTACAGCACCCTCTGAACCGATTGCCGCCCTGCTGGTCGCGCTCAAGCTGCCTGACGAGCGGGCCGCGACGGTGGCGGCCAACCTCAAGGCGCTGCCGGTCTCGCTGGTGGTGTCGCTAGCCGCCTTCCTGGCGGAGTGCGAACAGCCGGGAGCGCGTGCGAGCGCTGCTCAGATATTTGACACGTTGCGTGCGCTGGCCGGTGAGAAGGTCGCGCTGGACGACGACCTGGCCCGTCTGGCACTGGCGGTTGACCGCCCGGCCGAGGCCGCCACCATCGCGCATGATCGCCTGGAGCGGAGCGAAGCCCTGACTGGCCAGCGGCTGCTCGCCACCGCCTACGTCGCGCTGGGCCGGGCGGACGAGGCGCGGGCACTGGTGCGCCAGATGACCGACGGGGGGGCCAGCCGCATCACCGCCTGGATGGGGCGTGGCGACATCGGTTTGGAGTTGGGCGATCTGGATGACAGCGCCGCCGCGTTTCGCTATGCGCTGGAGATTTTCCCGACCAGTACCGGCGCCTTGATGGGTCTGGCGCGGGTGCTGGCCCGGCAGGGTGAAGGCGACCAGGCGCGCGATTTAGTGGCGCGCGTCTTCGCCTCGTATCAGGATGCGCCATCGCCGTGGGTGGTGCGCGACGCGCGTGAGGTGGCCGCGCGGTTGGGCGAGAGCGAATGGGAAGAGGAATTGCGCTGGCGTCAGGCGGAGCAGCTGGAGCGGCTGGCCGCGACCCTGCTGGCCTCGCTGCGCGCGGTGTTGGATGGCACCACGACTGCCGTGGCGCGCGGGCGCGCCGAGGAGACCATCGAGATCGCCTCCGCCCGTGGCCGGGCGCGCGCCGCCGTGGCCGTTAGCGCCGCGCAAAGTGAGCCGGAGGACGAGGACGAAACCGCCGACGCACAGACGCCCGCCGTCGTTGAGGAGCCCGCGTCACCGGAGCTGCTCGAAGCGCTGCGCGAGCACTTCGGCTATGAGAGCTTCCTGCCCGGACAGGCGGGGGTGATTCAGGGCGTGGTGCGTGGCGAGAACCTGTTGGTGGTGATGCCGACCGGCGCGGGCAAGTCGCTCTGCTACCAATTGCCCGCGCTGCTGCTGCCGGGGACCACCGTGCTGATCTCGCCGCTGATCGCGTTGATGAAGGACCAGATGGATAATCTGCCGGCGGCCGTACGCGAGCGCACCACCATCATCAACAGTCTGGTGGACCGCGACGCGCTAGAACAGCGGCTGCTCGATATCGGCGCGGGCCGCTACAAGCTGGTCTACGCGGCGCCCGAGCGACTGCGGCAGCAATCGTTCATCCACGCGCTGCGCCGGGCGGGGGTGGCCCGCTTTGTCGTGGACGAGGCGCACTGTGTCAGCCTGTGGGGCCACGATTTCCGCCCCGACTACCTCTTCATCGCCAAGGCGCTGCGCCAGCTCGCCGCCACCGGCCAGCCGCCGCCGGTGCTGGCGCTGACCGCGACGGCCACGCTCGAAGTGCGCGACAGCATCGCCGAGGCGCTGGAGCGCGACCTGCGTGTGGTCAATCGCGGCGTGTTCCGCCCCAACCTGCGCTATGAGGTGGTGCGGGTGAGCAATAACGACGACCGCCTGCGCGCGCTGGCGCAGATCGTGCGCGAGACGCCCGGCTCCGCCATCGTCTATGTGCGCTCGCGCGATGGCTGCGAGGAGGTGGCCGAGTTCCTACGCCGCCGCTGCCAGGTCACGGCGCAACACTATCACGCCGGCATGGAGCGGGGCGAGCGCGAGGCCGCGCAGGATGCCTTCATCGCTGGCCGCGTGCGCATCGTCGTGGCCACCGTCGCCTTTGGCATGGGTATCGACAAGCCCGACGTGCGCGCCATCGTCCACTATCAGTTGCCGCACTCGCTCGAAGCCTACGTGCAGGAATCTGGGCGCGCCGGGCGCGATGGCCTGCCCTCGCGCTGCGTACTGTTCAGCTCGCCCTCCGACGTCAGCCAGTTGCGCCGCCACATTCATCAGGACGAGCTGGCCATCGAGACCCTGCGCGCGGTCTACGCCACCACCCGCGATCTGGTGCGCGCCGGTGCGCCGTCCGGCGCGGTGGGTGGTGGTCGCGTGGCCTCCGCCGACCTGGAGCGCGAGGTCAGCGATGCCATCCAGGCGACCGGCCAGCAGGTGGACGAGACGTCGGCCCGCGTGGCGCTGAGCCTGCTGGAGCGCGGCGGCTTCCTGCGTCGCCACCCGGATGTGCCCCGTGCCGCCAGCGTGCGCATGGGAGTGGAGCTGCCGGCGGACCCCGGCGAAGCCGCCGCCTTTCAGACTTTCACGGGCGCCGCCCACCTGCGGCCGCGCCAGCCGCAGACCCTCGATCTGGTGACGCTGGCCGCCGCGCTGCATCTCAGCCCCGGTGCGCTCGAAGAGCGGCTGCTGGGCTGGCGCGACGATGGCTTGCTCGACTATCGCGACGGCACGCGCGATCTGCTGGTGGAGATGAGTCCACCGCCCACTGACGGCAAGACCGTGTTGCCCGACCTGCTGGCCGCGCTGGCCGAGCGCCACGAGCGGCAACTGGCCGCGCTGGTCGGCTATACGCAGACGATGCTGTGTCGCCAGCGTGCCATCGCGCGCTATTTTGGCGAGCGGCTGCCCATCGCGCGCTGCGGCGGCTGCGACCAGTGCCGTGGGGAGGGAAGCGCCGCGCGTGCCACCGCGCCCCGCCGCGAGCGCACGCGCGACCGC
>DASYGC010000717.1:0-9472 GCA_036000225.1 Ktedonobacterales bacterium
AACAGGGTCGTTACGGCCGCTATCTCGCTCGCATGGCATCGTCCCTGGAAGAGTGGCTAGATGGTTGGCTGTGCGATGGAAGTCACAACCATGCTCTCAGTGAACTGTGACCGTCAGGTTCATCAGCGGATGCAGCGAGCAGGTGATGTGATAGACACCAGCCGTGGAGAAAACGACTATGCGCGGCGGGTCGCCCGCCTGGATGCGAAACCCCGCGCCTTGCAGCATGCTGGGACCCGTGGCGCTGGTGTCGCAGATCTGGTTGTGTCCCAGACAGAGCATATGCGGGCCGCCGGTGCTGGCGGGGTCCACGAAACGCACGGCCTGGCCGGCGGCGAGCGCGGCTGTATCCGCCACGAAGCTCGCGCCGGCCAGCTGCACCTGCGCGCCGACAACGGCGCTCGGCGTGCTTGGCACCGCCGTGGCGGTTGGCGCGCCCGATGTCGTCGGTGCGACTGACGCAGTCGGCGCGACGGGGGCGCCGCAGGCCGCGGTCGCCAGCGTCAGCGCGAGCAGCAGCGGTGCGACTGTTGCGCGGAAGGTAATCCGCATGAGGTATCTTCCTGGTGAGGCGACGCTCCAGCGGCACCGTGAGGTATCAAGATGCACTGGAGCGCCACCGATGAGTGGAAGTCGCCAGCCCTACGGGAAAAACTTGGGCACGTTGGCGTTATAGAACTCCGATTCCAGGTACTCCAGCAGGAGGGCGAAGTTGAGGATATCGGCGTCGTTTTTGAGAGGAGCCGAGGGATCGGATCCTCCGTTCAGGTTCGCGATGAACGGTCCCGCCGCCGCGACGATGGCGGCCTGGGTCAGCGGCTTGTCGAAGGCGCCGTTGGCGCTGATGGGTGCGTTGAGCAGCACATCAAGGAAGCCCGCGTGGCGCGCCTCGATGGTCAGAATCGTGGCCGCCGCGGCCAGATTGCCCTTGTCGGAGATGGCGCCCGCGCCAAAGAGATAGGCGCCGACGCCGGTGTTTTCGAGCACCATCGAAACCATCGCGAACGCCATGATATCGGCTTGCAGCAGCCCCTGGAAGGTTGGCTTGGGCCGCGCGGCGGACTTCAGGGCGCTGGTCAGGAACGCGACATGCTGGTTCTCATCCTGCTGGATTTCGGTGAAGGCTGATTTGTTGTCGCTGATCGCCTTCAAGCTAGCCAGCTTGTTGCCGCCATTGGCGGTGGAGGTGGGGCTGGCGGCGGTGGAGCTGGTACCACACGCGGCGAGCAGGGCCGCGGGTGCCGCGATTGACGCCACCACGACCGACCGCCGCAAGAGCGCGCGGCGCGAGACTCCGGTGTCGATCATCGAGGGGCGCGTGCGCTCCCCGATATCGCCCCCATCGTTCTGGTTCAGAGGCATGACTATTGACCCTTTCTGATCGTGTCAGTGTTCGTTTGGACTGCGCCACAGGACCACGGCGCACGGCGAGGAGCAGCGCGGCACACCCCATCCGGGGGCGCACCAACGGTGTGCATGTTCCTCTGGCGGCACCGTTCACCGTGGACCTGACGGAAACACATGGGCAGTGAAAAGCGCGATGGCCTGCGCTGATCCAGCACGCCGATGCTCTGGGCGAGCATCCCTGGCCAGGTTCGATGGCGTCGTGGATCGAGTCAGTGCACCCAGCGGTGCGCTCCTCAGTGTCGAGTGCTTCACATTCTCGGATACACCGCATCGCCGGAGGTGGATGACACCGTGGCTTCACGGTCCACGCCGATAGCGATCCGCGGGGCCGGTGAGCGCCGGTCGCGACAGGTGGATACCGGCCTGTTCGCGGGCGCGAACGAACCCGATCCGCGTACCGGTTGCGTTCGCTGGACACTGGTATGCGTCTTGCTGAATGTGAGCCTGGAGCTGACGCATCGCAGGGCGATTTACTCCATCACGGCGGCAGGCACCCTACGGCAGCCGGACAGCGGACATCACGTGTGAGCACCACGCGGCGGCGGATACCAGTGAGCGACGGAAAGGATCGGGCGGATCATGGCGGTTGTCAACAACGGGCAGTCTAGCGGTGACGAGGGCGTAGGCGGCTTCCTGCGCCGGCACGTTGGCTTCGTGCCCAATCCTATCAGCCGGCGCAGTCAGCAGCTGACACCGCGTATCAAGGATGCCGACGTCACTGTCTCGGTCTGCCCGTACTGTGGTGTGGGGTGCAGCCAGTTGGTCTATCACAAGGATGGGCGGATCCTGGATATTGAGGGCAATCCCGCCAGCCCGATCAGCGCCGGACACCTTTGCCCCAAGGGTTCCGCGACCTATCAGCTCTCGGTCAATCCCAACCGCCCCCAAAAGGTGCTCTACCGCGCGCCGCGCAGCACGCACTGGGAAGAACGTTCGCTAGATTGGGCGATGGACCACATCGCCGATCTCGTCAAAGAGACGCGCGACGCCGATTTCCAGCTCACGAACCAGGATGGCGTGCGCATCAACAATCTCGAGACCGTCGCGCATGTGGGTGGCGCGACGCTGGACAACGAAGAGAACTATCTGATCCTCAAGCTCTGGCGCGCCCTGGGCATTGTGCGCATCACCAACCAGGCCCGTATCTGACACAGTTCCACTGTGCCCGGTCTGGGCATCAGCTTGGGACGCGGCGGCGCCACCACCGCGCAATGGGATCTGGTCAATAGTGACGTCATCTTGATTCAGGGCTCGAACATGGCGGAGTGCCATCCCATCGCGTTCCGCTTCGTCATGGAAGCGCGCGAGCGCGGGGCGAAAATCATCCATGTTGACCCGCGCTACACCCGCACCTCGGCCAACGCCGATCTCTACGCGCCCATCCGTCCCGGCTCGGATATCGCCTTTCTGGGTGGGCTGATCAACTATGTGCTCGAGCACGAGCGCTACTTCAAGGAGTACGTGCTCCACTACACCAACGCCTCGTTCCTGATCAACGAGGACTACCAGGATACCGAGGACCTCGACGGCCTCTTCAGCGGCTTCGACGACCAGCGCAACGCCTATCAGGCGGACGCCTGGGCCTACCAGGGCGAGACACCGCCGAAGTCGGCCCAAATGTCCAAGGCGCGCACCGGCGAGACCTTCGCCGACCGCGCTGTGCGTACCTCGGGCAAAGCCATTCCCGCCGATGAGACACTGCGAGATCCGCACTGCGTCTTCCAGATTCTCAAACGCCACTTCGCGCGCTACACGCCGGAGATGGTGGAGCAGATCTGCGGCACGCCCAGAGAAGTGTTCCTGCAAGTGGCCGAAGCCCTCTGCGCCAATTGCGGTCGGCCCGACAAGACGGGCGCCATCTGCTATGCGCTTGGCTGGACGCAGCACACGGTGGGGGTGCAGAACATCCGCGCCGCGGCGATCCTGCAGTTGCTGCTGGGCAATATCGGCCGTCCGGGCGGCGGCATCCTGGCGCTACGCGGTCATGCGGCCATTCAAGGTTCGACTGATATCCCGACGCTCTTCAATCTGCTGCCCGGCTATCTGCAGCTGCCACTCGACGAGGACCCCGACTTCGCCACCTATCGCGCCGCGTACACCGCCGTTACCGGCTGGTGGCACAACATGCCCAAATACATCGTCAGCCTGCTCAAAGCCTGGTACGGCGAGCACGCGACCCAGGAGAACGACTGGTGCTACCAGTATCTGCCGAAAATCCACCCCCAGGACGACTACTCCTACTACCCCATCATGTTCGACGCGCAGAAGGGGAATGTCAAAGGGATGTTCGTCATGGGCGAGAACTTCGCCGCGGGCGGGCCCGGCGCGCTGGTCGAACGCGCGGGGTTGCGCAAGCTGAAATGGTGCGTCGTACGCGATCCCTTCCTGGTCGAGACGGCGCGCTTCTGGGAGATGGATGGCGTCGATCCCCACGACGTAGAAACCGAGGTCATCTACATGCCCGCCGCCTGGGCAGCAGAGAAGGACGGCAGCCTCACCAACACCCAGCGTATGCTCCAGTGGCACGACAAGGCGGTTGATGCGCCCGGCGATGCGCGCTCTGAGACGTGGTTCATGTACCATCTCGGTCGTCGTCTGCGGGCGCTCTATGCCGGCAGCACCGAAGAGCGCGACAAGCCATTGCTCCAACTGACCTGGGACTATCCGGTCGAGGGACCGAGGCAAGAGCCCAAGGTCGAGCACGTGCTGCGCGAAATCAACGGCTACGATCTGACCAGTGGGCAGCTGGTGGAGGGGTACGCCGCGCTGAAGGATGATGGCACCACCACCTGTGGCTGCTGGATCTACAGTGGTGTCACACCCGCTGACAACCAGAATCTGGCACGCAACCGCCAGAAGGATGCGCCGGGCGTCCACACCAATCATCATGAATGGGGGTTCGCCTGGCCCGCCAACCGGCGCATCATGTACAACCGCGCGTCCGCCGACCCTGAGGGCCGTCCGTGGGCGGAGAACAAGAAGCTGGTCTGGTGGGAGCCTGGCGCTGGCGATGAGGCCGGTGGCAATGGCCAGTGGACCGGCTACGATGTACCGGATTTCGAGCTGCATAAGGCGCCGACGACGCCTGGGGATGTAAACGGTGAAGGCATGGACGCACTCTCCGGCGCGGAGCCGTTCATTATCCACTCTGAAGGGCGCGCACGGCTCTTCGCGCCGTATGGCCTCAAGGATGGCCCGCTGCCGACACACTATGAGCCGGTTGAGACGCCAGTCGGCAACCTGCTCTATCCACGCTACCCGCACAATCCGACGGCGTTGCTCTACCCCGATGAGCCGAACAATGCGTACAATGGCCCGCGCAATCCACAGTTCCCCTACATTCTGACGACCTACCGGCTGACCGAGCATCACACCAGCGGAGCGATGTCGCGCTGGAGCACGTGGCTCTCCGGGCTCCAGCCGGAGCTCTTCGCCGAGATCGACCACGAACTGGCCGCGGCGAAGGGCATTCAGAACGGCGATTGGATCACCATCAGCACACAGCGCACCGCCATCGAGGCGCGCGCGCTGGTGACCGAACGTGTCCAGCCGCTGCGCATCGAAGGGCAGACGCTGCACGTCGTCGGTCTGCCCTATCACTGGGGGCCTGACGGCGTCGTTACCGGCGATATCGTCAACGACCTGATCGCCATTATGCTCGAGCCCAACGTGCGTATCCACGAGGCCAAAGCGCTGACCTGCGATCTGCGGAAGGGGCGCAAGCACGGTGACCTGTCGGCGCGCGCGCAAGGAGGCGGCCATGCGTCTACGCGGCAGGGCGGCGCCATCAAGCGACGAGGCAGCGAGGGCGCCGAGATGCTGCAGCGAGCACCGTTCGCGCGGGGGAGGAGGTAGGCGAACATGGCAACCGGCTTTTTCACCGATACGACGCTGTGCATTGGCTGCAAGGCCTGCGAGGTGGCGTGCAAACAATGGAACCAACTCCCCACCCAGGAGTTCGAGTTCACCGGCATGAGCTACGACAATACCGCGCAACTGGGGGCCACCACGTGGCGCCACGTCAGCTTTGTCGAACAGTTCGATGGCCGCGGCCGCTTCAACGGCCTGGACACCGACCTGGGTCAGGCGGCATTGGCGGGATCGGGCGCCGTGGGGCCGGGGGCGGGCGCGATTGCCGGCACCATCCACCAGGGTCGGAGCTCGGGCCAGGGAGGCGCCGCCCACCGCGGCGGGACTGGTGCTAGCGTCGCCAGCGCGGCCAGCGAGTTTCTGACGGGCAATCGCTGGCTGATGATGAGCGATGTCTGCAAGCATTGCACCCATGCGGGCTGCCTGCAAGCGTGCCCAACTGGCGCCATCATACGCAACGAATTCGGCGATGTCTACGTCCAACCGGATATCTGCAATGGTTGTGGCTACTGTGTACCCGCCTGCCCGTTCGGTGTGATCGATGTGGATGAGCGCGACGGCCGCGCCTGGAAGTGTACGCTGTGTTATGACCGCCAGAAAGCGGGCATGGAACCCGCCTGCGCCAAAGCCTGCCCGACGCGGTCGATCCAGTTCGGCGAACTCGAGGAGTTGCGCGCGCGCGCCTACGAGCGTGTGGGGCAGTTGCACCAGCGGGGTGTCACCGATGCCTACCTCTACGGCGTTGACGAGCACACCAGCGTGGGTGCGCTGAACGCGTTTTTCCTGTTGGTGGACCAGCCCGAGGCATACAATCTGCCGGAAAAGCCGGCGTTGCCGCAGGCGCGGGTGGTGCCGGCGTATCTGGCCACGGCGGTCACCGCGGTGGCGCTGGGTGCGGCGGCCATGGCGCTGCTGGCGCGTGGGCGAAAGGGGTAGCGGCGATGGGAAATCTGCCAGGCATCCGGTCCAACCGTGCGAATGGGCACCGCCAGCCCGCGGCGGCAGAGCCGCCAGCGCGGGAGACGACAACCTACTACGACCGGCCGATGATCAAGCCGCCAACGTGGCGCTGGTACATCCCGTTCTACTTCTTTGTGGGCGGGATCGCCGGCGGCGCGGCGGCGGTGGGCGCGGCGGCAGATCTGGTGGGAGGCGCGCGGCACCGCGCGACGGTGCGCCACGCGCGCTACCTGAGCACGGCGCTGGCGCTCGTCTCGGCCGTCCTCTTGATCGTTGATCTGCGGCGGCCGGCGCGCTTCCACCACATGCTGCGCGTCTTCAAGGGCAGCTCGCCGCTGAGTGTGGGCACGTGGATTCTGTCGCTGTTCGGCCTCACTTCAGGGCTGCTGGCGGCGCGCCAGATCGCGGAGGATGACACGCTGTTGCGGCGTGAGAGCGCGCTGGGCCGGCTGGCGCGGGTGGTGCCGGGGCGGCCGGTCGCGGTGGCACATGGGCTGCTCGGCCTGGGCCTGGGCGGCTATACCGGGACACTGCTGGCCGCCACCGCGGTGCCGTTGTGGTCGGCGGGCGGCGTGTTGCTGGGGCCGTTGTTTGAGGCCACAGCCATCGGCTCGGGCGTGGCGGCGCTACGTTTGCTCGGCGGCGCGACGGACGCCGCAACGGATCAGGCGCACGCGGAGCTCGCGTCCATCGAGCGGGTGGCGGCGGTGGCGCAGCTGGGTTTGGTGGCCGCGCGTGATGCCCTGGTGCCGGTGCGCGTGAATGCGCCGCTACGCCAGGGCGCGTGGGGCGCGATCTACCGCTTGGGCGCGGTGGGTGGCGGCATGGCCGTGCCCTTGGGGCTCGGTCTGGCCGGGCGCCTGGCCGATGCCCGCACGCGCCGGACGCTGGAGACGGTGAGCGCCGCGCTCACCCTGGCGGGCGCGCTGGCCGAACGCTTCGCGCTCACCGAGGCAGGAAAACGCTCGGCGCTGGATCCAAGGGCCTACCAGACGGTGACGCGTGGCGCGCCTGGGGAAGCCCGGCCCACACCCGCGCGGCAGGCCGCACAGGCACCAGCCAGCAGTCGCGAGCAGCCCTACCGGCCACACTACGTCGTGCCGGCGGAGTAGTCGCTGGTGACGCCGGGCAGACTCAGGGCGAACTCAGGACCAAACGCTCGCGACGGCGTGTAGACGCCAGGCGCCAGCTCGCGCGCGGCCAGCTGGGTGACGCAGGCGAGCGCGGATTCCGTGGTGAAACTGTAGCCATCTGGTGTGCGCATGTGCAGCGCGACACGCTGGCCAGCGTCGTTGCTCACCTCGCCCCAGAGTTGCATCTCGCCGCGGCCGCGCTGCGCCTCGTCTGGTCCCTTTACCGTGCGACCGACCATCGTCTGGGCCAGTGTGCGCACCGGCGGCAGCCCGAGCAGCGCGCGCAGCAGCCGGGGCGGCTGGAGCTGGCGGGCCTGGGCTGGGGTGGCGCCCAGATAGACCTCGATATTGGGGATGCCTGTCGAGTGGAAGGCGGTGGAGACGTCGCCCCAGGAGAGGCGCATCGCCGTCTGGGTCCGGTCGGTGAAAGGGATCTCGCGGGTGGCGGGCGCCGTGGGGACAATGCTGCCATGGGTGCGTACCTGGGCGCCGGCGGCGAGGCCCTCGAGCGCCGTCTTGGTGGTACCGGGGCTGAGTTTGCCGTAACGCGTCGCGAACGCCAGCGTAAGCCGCGTCGCATCTGGCAGCAGGCTGTGCAGCAGCGCCGCCAGGCAGTCGGACGGCACGACATCGAAGCCCACGCCGGGCAGCGCGACGATACCCGCTGCGGCGATCGCGGCGGCCCGGGCGAAGATCGGCTCGAAGACCCCGATCTCGCCGGTGATGTCCAGATAGTAGGTCCGCGTGCGCAAGCAGGCCGCCAGCATCGGCTGGCTGGTGGCTGAGAATGGTCCCGCGCAGTGCAGCACCGTGGCGACACCGGCCAGTCCGCGTTCCACCTCCGCCGGGTTGGCGAGGCCGAAGACACGCGTCTCGCAGCCGAGCTCGGCGCCCAGCCGCGCGATGGGCGCGGCATGCCGCCCCGCCAGGATCGGCGTGAGGCCGCGCCGCCTGGCCTCCTGGGCGATGAGGCTACCCTGGTAGCCGTTCGCGCCATAGATCATCCATGTAGGTATCGGGATCGCCTCCTCGCCACTGGGTATCATAGAAGCTCCAAAGCTCGCGACCGCTGCTGGCGAGTCGGCGGCTCATTACCTTGGACTTCCATGCATTGGGGCAAGCGAACACGGCACGCGATTGCCCCTGCAATTCAATTTCGGGGCGCCGATCTACAACCCATCTCGCCAGCCCAGCATGCAGGCCGCTGAAAACCGCCGCCCTCGCGCCGCCGGCCCGTACGGCTACTCCGGTGCCTCGACGTAGATGCGCTCGCCGGCATCCAGCGCCGCCGGCTTGCGCACGCGCAACACCAGCAGCCAGATGATGCCCAGCAGCAGCCAGCCGCCGGCGAAGATGGCGCCCAGATACTGCGGCAAGAGACCGGGGAATCTATGCGGCCGCTCGCCGGTGAAGATCTGTGCCGCCAGCACGGCGAGCAGAAGCAGCACCGCCAGGACGGGAATCACCACGTGGCGCAGCGCGTTGAACTCCGCGGGTCGCTCGCGCCGATAGAAGAATGGTACCGCGATACTGACGCCGATGTAGGCCGCCAGCACGCAGTACGACGCGACGGCAATGATGACGTAGAAGCTGTTGGAGGGGGCGCCGTAGACGTACGCCGACCACGACGCGATGCCGATGCTGATCGCCGCTCCGGCGAAAATGGGCAGCGTCGGGGTACGAAAGCGTTTGCTGAGCTGGCCGAACACCGCGGGCAGCGCACCCGCGCGTCCCATGGCGTAGGTCACCCGCGCCAGCGCGGTGTAGCCCGCGGCAACGTTGGCCGCCAGCGAGTTGAGCACCACCAGCTCGACGAGATACTTGCCGGCGGTTCCCACGGCCCTTGAGCCCAGCGTGAACCAGGGCGACGCGTTGGGATCGCCCAGATATTTGCCGGCATCAAAGCCAAATCCAGCGAGGCCGGCATAGGTCGCCAGCACGAAAAAGAACCCGATGAAGATGACCGCCAGGGTGATCGCTCGCGGGGCGTTGCGCCGTGGATCGCGCGACTCCTCAGCCAGCAACGCCGCCGACTCGAAGCCGGTGAAGGCCAGAAACGCGATGACGGTGCCGGCCAGCACACCCGACACGCCATGCTGGTT
>DASYGC010000718.1:0-2909 GCA_036000225.1 Ktedonobacterales bacterium
GTGCGGCAAGGGCACGTATATCCGCTCGCTGGCCTACGACCTGGGCGAGCGGCTGGGTCCCGGCGCCCACCTGGCCGGATTGGTGCGCACGCGCAGTGGACCCTTCACGCTGGCCGCCAGCATGACCCTCGACGCGCTGGAACTGGCCCTGGCGGATGGTACCTGGCCCGACTGGCTCTATGCCCCCGATGAGGCGCTGCTCGATCGTGATGTCGCGATTCTGGGGGCCGCGAGCGAGATACGGCTGCGCACTGGCCAGCCATTCACCTGGCCCGCACCCGCTGAGCCAGCATCCACAGAGCCAGCGTCCAGCGAATCGTCGCCAGCCCCAGAGAGTCTGCTGCGCGCGTACTCCACCGACGGGCGCTTCCTGGGCATTCTGCACTGGACCGCCGATCTGGCGGCCTGGCACCCGCACAAGGTGTTCGCTATTGAGCCGGTGGATTGAGCCGCTACACCAGGCGATCGTAGGCGTCTGGTGGCCACGCGAGGCAGGCGAACACCTGCACCATCGCCGCCTGATCGATAACCATTGCCGGAGCGTCACCGCCCTTGACGTTGAAGAGATCGGTCACCGGATCACGCACGGAATCCCAGGCCCAGTCCGCATAGGCACGGAGCGCCTGCTCGATGGCCGACTGAAGGGCGGGATCGTGGCGGGCGTTGACGTGGAGCAGCAGTAGATTGCGGAACCAGATCGCATTGAAGGCCGCGCCCTGCGTCGCTTGCCGGCCATCGAAGTGGCGCAACGACGCCTGGGCGACGGCCGCGGCGCGGCGTGAATAGGCTCCCGCGGGGTCGCCGGTCGCCTGAGCGAGCAGCACATACGCGCCGAGCATCGTGCCCTGATTGTAGCTCCACTTCGTTCGCTCCACCGTCTCGGTGCCAGCATCGTCGCGCGTCAGATGGTCCCAATAGAGCAGATCGTCGGGAGCGCGCAGATGCGCCTCGACCCAGTCGCACATGCGGCGCGCCCACTCCAGGTCAGTGGCATCCCGCGTGAGGGCATAGAGCCGCAGCCCGAGTTCCGCACTCGGCGCGGTGGAGACTGTGTTGCGGTCGTGGTTGGCTTCGCCAGGCTTCTGCTGCTTCCAGTAGACCCCTCCGGCGGGCGCCACGCCGCTCGGCGTATCCTCCCAGCCCGCCACCAGCAGCGCGAACACTTGCCTGGCGCGTTCCAGCGCTGGCGCGTCGCCCGTCATGCGGTGGGCGCGCACGAGATTCAGCCCCGCCCAGGCGTTGTCGTCGTGGTACTTGTCGCCGCCGTGGCCCAGCGGCCAGCGCACGCTCGATTCGTAGCCGCGCAGACCGATGGCCGGACGGCCATCCCAGTACCAGTCCAGTCCGCGCAGACAGCGGCGCAGCGCCTTGACGTGGACCGCGCCGATCCCGAACAGGTCGAGCGTTGCCGCCAGCGCCTGGGTGTGGGGCCACGCGTGCGCGTAGCGTGAATCCCGCGCAAGAGGATGCGTCTCGTGGTAGAGCCCATGGCCGACGCCGAAGTAGCGCTCCAGCGCCGCGTAGGCCGCCTGCGCCCGCGCGCCATCCGCTGTTACCATCACTGCTCCCGATGGAACAGAAGCGCGCCTTGCGAGGTTGAACGGTTGTGCGTCGCCAGGGCCAGTTGCGCCTCAGTGGGCGTGCAGCCTACGAGCAGTTTGACCTCCGCATCGCGCTTGAAGACATCTACGGTGACGATGACGGCGGTGACGCGCAACTCTGGCAGGCTGCCGCGCCACACGTCAATGCCGCCGCCATCCATCGCTTGCGTGCCGGCCAGATAGCCGTAGTCCAGCGGGTAGACGATGTCGGGATAGCGCGGGTGGGGGCTGCCCCGTGGTCGGTCAAACACCATCTCACTCGCGCGCACCAGTTCGTCGGCCAGCATCCAGAATGGTGTCTCCACGTACCGTTCCTTTCCGAAAGATGACTGGCCACAACCATTCATGATCGGTCACAAACCTCTCATACTCAGTTCGCATGAAGGCTTACGCATAACGAGGCCGGAGCGCACACCCGTGCGCCACGACGGAACGCAACCAATCACGCGAAAGGAGTATCACAGGCCGCCGACGAAGCGGCCAGGATTGAGCAGGCCGGCGGGATCGAACTGGCGCTTGATGGTACGCATCACGTCCAAACCGGGTGGGTCGGCGCCCCAGAGCGGCAGATCGGCTTTGAGCTCGGGCGCGCAGGCCAGCACCACCGCGTTACGCCAGCGATTTGCCAGCATGCCCTGCAGTGCGCGCAGACCAGGTCCGAGCGCTGGCGCGGGATCGCCATCCGTCGCGGCCGCGACCCCCACGCGCAGATAGAGCACGCCAGCGCAGGCATCCGCCTGCCAACTAAGATGCAGCCCGTGCTCGCCCGCCATCGTCGTGGCGGTCTCCAGCACGGTATGCAGTTCACTGGGCAGGACGCTCACCTTGAGCAGCGCCTGGGAGGGCGGCAGATCGGCCGTCGCAGGGAAGTCGGTCAACGCTGTCCAGCAGGCCGCCGTGGTCGTGGCATCGAGCCGTTCCAGCGCGCCGCCGCCGTGGGCGTGCGCCACCGCGCGCGCCTCATCCACCGCACGAGCGACGGCGGCAGGGGTGCCGGGGAAGCGGGCGACCACCACCGCGGCGCCAGAGGGTGAGTCGAGCAACGCATCGAGCGGTGGGCCGAGCGGCGGGACGAACCGCAGCACCTGGGGCAGCCCCTCGCGCGCCAGCGCGCACACGGCCGCCGGGGGCACGGCGAGATCGCAGAGCGCCGCGGGCGGCTCGCCACCGGCGGCGCTCGCGCTCTCGACGCGCAGTTGGAGCACGCCGGCGCACGCATCCGCCTGCCAACTGAGATGCAACCCGTGCTCGCCCGCCATCGTCGTGGCGGTCTCCAGCACGGTATGCAGTTCACTGGGCAGGACGCTC
>DASYGC010000719.1:0-3143 GCA_036000225.1 Ktedonobacterales bacterium
ATCTAACACACGCACCAGGGCCTGGTAGGCATCGGCGGCTTCGGCATGGGCGTGGAGCGCGTCGGCATGCGCGCCCGCCCGTTCCAGATAGATGACCGCCCGCTCGGGCATCGCTCCGCCCTGCCAGTGGAAGGCCAGCAGCGCCGCGGCTGGCTCGCCCGTTGCGGCTTCGAACGTCTGGGCGATCCAACGATGCAGCGCGATGCGCTGCCCTGGACCAAGTTCCGCTTCGACCGCCTCACGAATGAGATCGTGGGTGAACTGGAATGCCTCTGGTTCGGCGGCTACCAACAGGCGTGCCTGGTGCAGTATGTCCAGCGCCGACAGGCTTTCCTCTGGACGCTGGCCTAGCCGCCCTCCTAGGGCAAGCAAGAGTGGCCGCGCGACGCGGCGGCCAGCCATCGCCGCGGCGCCGAGCAAAGCGCGAGCCTCCGGTGGCAGCGCTGCCACGCGCTGCTCAATGCTGCGTGCGACATCCCACGGCACCGCCTCCAACCGATCATCACCTGCTTGGCGCTCAACCTCGCGCTGCGCGCAACTCACCAGGAAGAACGGCACGCCCCCAGCGCGCCGCAAGACCACCTCAGCGCGACGGTCCTCAGCGCGGTCGTGCGGAGCGGAAGTTCCCAGCAGATCGCACAGCAGCTCCCCCGCTTCGAGTGGCGTCAGCGGCTCCAGGGGCAGTGGTCGGGCGAGTCGCGCGTGGGCCAGGTTGGCCAGGGCATCGTGTATCGCTGTGTCAGGCGCCAGTTCGGTGCTCCGGTACGCCAGGATGAGCCGCAGGCGGATGTCACCGGCGGCATGGACCAGGCTCACGATCAGGTCGAGCGCGTCGCGGCCCGCCCACTGCAGATCATCCAGCAACAGCAGCGCGCCACGCTGACCGCCCACGTTGGCGCAAAAACGCGCCACGGCGCGAAACATCAGGCGCCGCTCCTGATCCGGCCTCAGTGCTACCAGAGGCGGCGTCAGCAGGTCCAGGTCGGCGAGCTCGGGGAGCAGGCGCACCAGCCAGTCGCAGCCCGCCAGCGCCGCGCGCAATTGCACGCGCGGTTGACCACGCAGCGCCGCTTCGATGGCGCCAAGCACCGGAGCATAGGGGTCCTGGCTGCTCCGCGGCTGACAGCCACCGGCCAGCACGCTTCGGCCCGCCGCGGTCGCCCGCGTGGCCGCCTCACGCAGCAGGCGCGTCTTGCCCATGCCCGGTTCAGCCGGCAGCAACAGCGCCGGGGGGCCGTCGCCTTGTAGGTGGCGCGCTATGGCGGCCAGCTCGCGCGCGCGCCCCACGAATGGCGGCGCATCCGCTGGCGGCGCATCCGCGCCCGGCTGCCAGAATGCCCCGGGTTCGCTCGCCGTGGCGAACTCTGGTGGCGCGTGGGCCAGCGGCCCACGGTGGGCGGTCGCCTCCAGCGCCGACCGGTCGCGCTCGCCGAGCGAGAGCGCCTCGATCAGCGCGCGCAGGGTGTCGCGCTGCGGCGTGCGGTTCACCCCACGTTCCAGCGCACTGATCGCCCGCGCACTGACGCGCGCGCGTTCCGCCAGCTGCTCCTGCGTGAGACTGGCCGCGACCCGGAGCCGCCTGAGCGCGGCGCCGAAGTGCTCGGTTTGCGCCGATGAGTTCATGTCCACGTTTTTCTCCCGGCTCGGCCAGTACGTGCCATCTCGCTTGCCCGTATCCCGCCGCCGGCCACTTCGTCAGCCATGATAACACGCCGTGCGCTGCGCGTATGTCAGCGATTGTGTGAGCCAATATGTCAATTATGTCTGGTCCACACCCCGACCATCTGGCAGACTGAATAGCGGGACGGGACGCACGGATGCGACCGATCCCCAACCCATCCCGACACCAGGAGGAGCCAGATGCCCAGCATGACCCGCGGGCGCGGATGCCCAAAACCAAAGCGCCGGGGTGCGGCGTGGCTTGGTCTGGTGTTGCTGCTCGCCGGCTGCGGCGCGACGCAGCACACAGCGTCCAGTAGTCATAGCAGGATGTTCACCAGATCCGTGAAAGCCTTCGCCTGGCGTGCGCTTTCGCTACCCATTGGGGTCGTGCTGACCGATCACGTGGGTTTCGCGGTCTCGCCGGTGGATGGGCAGGACGCCTGGGTCTGTGCGCCAACCAGCGCCGGCGGGTTCACCGTCTGGGCCACCCAGAACGCCGCCGCCACGTGGCAACAGATGGGCACCCTCGCTCCCGTGACCCCTGAGCCGGTGGACACCTGCGGACTGCTCGCCGATCAAAATGACCCACGCGCGCTCGTAGCGGAGTTCGTCTGGGGCTCGGGCGAGGCGGGGACGCTACGCTCCATGACTTTAGCCTCCTCCGATGCGGGCGCGCATTGGCATCGCCTGCCCGGCACGGTTCAGACGATGGAGATAGGCACCCAGGCAGGCATCACTTACGCCATCCTCATGGACACCAGCGCCACGCCCAACCAGCAGATGCCTGGCGTAGCCATCAGCACCGATGATCTGCGCAGCTGGCACCTGGCGCGCCCACCTGGGCTGGCACCGCACGACTCGTTCTTCCAATTCTGGTTAGTTCCCACAGGGATTACGCTGCTTGGGGCGACCTATCAGGGCACCCTGTGGCAGACGGCGGATGCCGGGACGACGTGGGCGCGCGTGAACACTCCCGACACACAAACGTCGCTCGGCGCCTGGCTCCCACAGCAGCACCGCTGGGAGCTGTGTGGTTGGGTGGTCACGCCTGCGCTTCGCCTGCAATGCAGCTTGGATCTCGGCCAGACCTGGCAAACCCACCCGCTGCTGAGCTTCACCACCAGCTGCGCCACCTGCGACAAAGGCAAGCCCTACTCCTTTACCCAACCGTGCTTTCCCGACACGCTCACACCCGATGGCTCGCTGCTGGCGTTCTGCCCGATCGGCGATGGCTCAGATCAGCCGGCACCCTGTGCGGTCTACCGTCTCGCTCTCGGTGCGGCCGCGTGGAGCCAGTACGGCACCAGCCCAGCAGGTTTGGTCACTGTGCCCGCGACCGGACCGGTCTGGAGCGTGAACCCACAGCAGGGAACGCTGATGACGGCGATGCTGCCCTGGTAATCGGCCCATCGAGGGGGCAGACCTGTCTCGACCTGACGACGGAGCACCACATGAGTCTCCTCATCGGCTCAGCCCATTGG
>DASYGC010000720.1:0-5510 GCA_036000225.1 Ktedonobacterales bacterium
AGCAGCCGCGTAGCCGGGATAGGTGGCACGACCTGTGGTCCTTCTGGGGAGGGAAACCGCGCGGGTTAGCGGAACCAGCCAAAGTACAGGAAATCTCTGCCACGCACCGCCTGCGTCGCGGCGTAGAAGGCATAAACCAGACTCCCGGCCAGCAGCACCACGAATGCCGCCAGTCCAGTGGTGGCCGCGCTCGCCACCCCATGTGCCAGCGCCTCATAGCCAGCAAAGCCCAGCAAGGCGAGCGCCAGCACGCTGAAACCGAGTTGGAAGCGCATGGCCTCGCGTGCCTGTGCGGCTACATGCGGCACTTCCTGGCGCAGCGCGGCCCAGATAGCCAGAGGCAGCAGCACCGGCATGAAGAGCACGCTCAGATGCGCGATCGCCATCAGCACGGCATCGCTTGGCGTGCCGAGATCCAGACGCCGCGCCAACGGTGACGCCTCCCACACGGCTGGATGGCCGATTGCCTCGACCGGCGCTGGACGCGCCAGCATCGCATCGCGACCCGCGCCAACGGGCGCGCCATAGAACTGAATCTGTGACGCACTCTGGCTCAGGTCAGCCAGCTCGATGCCCCGGGCCTCACACACCGCGCGCAGGACATACGCCGCGTGCCAGATCTGCGCCTCATCCGCTGGAATGTAGAGATTCCAGCGCCGCCGCGCATCCAGCAGCGCCAGGCCCAGTTCAGGCTCAACCGTCAACGGTGCGCGCCAATCCGTGGTGACCCGCGCGCTGAAATCTTCATCCAGCACGTAAACCTGGTCGGCGGTCACGATGCGATCGTCCCACACCTCGAGCAGGTCGTCGCCGTGCAATGCCAGCACCAGGCGCAACTTCGCCGCGGCTACCGGCATGGCCACCGCTTGCTCGTTACGGGGCAGCGCCGGCAGCACCGGCGTCTCGAATGGGTTCATCAATGGTATTGTTGCCATGGTCATTCGTTCCCTCAACTTGCTGTTGGTCGCGACGCGTCAGGCCCAACTCGTCGCGTTCGATGCCGCGCGGGCGCGGTTGCCGGCACGGAAGTCTGGACTTGGTTTGGTCTCGTTGCGGTGGGGTGTACCGGATTCGTGGCGGGCGCAATGGCAGGGTGTCGTCGCGTCGGACGCGGGCGAGTGGGAGCACACAATTGACGGGTCGCGTAAGGTTCGCGTGACGGGTCGCGTTGGCGTGGTGTGTCCCTCGCGCGGGAGTGGGATCACACGTGCTTGAGGGTTAGCGTCTGAACACCCATGCCCTGAGCGGTGGGAGTGGTTACGTCTTGGGACGGCTTGCGTGCAGTGGCGGTCACGCGTGCCACATTTGTGGCTATCGGCATCGGCTGCATGCAACTCACGCGCGGCGTAGGAAGGGGTAGCTGAACGGCTGTCCACGCAGCACCTGGATCGCGGCGATCACCGAGAACACGACACCGGCCAGCACCAGGCCCAGCGCCACCAGACCACCGAGCAGCACGACGAATACCCCCAGACCCAGAGGGCCAGGGGAATCGGTCGCGCCCGCCCAAAGAGCCGTACCCAGCGCCAGCGCGAAGAGCAGGCCGGCGTCCAGGGCGATGAGCAAGACGATGCTGAGGTGGAAGATGAACGCCTGGCGCGCCTGCCGCGAAGCGTAGGCCATCGTCTGGCGGGTCGCGAGCCAGAATATCAGCGGCAGGAGCAACGGCGCGACGAAGACGCTCAGGTGCGCGCACACCGCCACGATGCGCTCGTGGGAATCCAGCACCGCGCCCGGCTGGCGCGCGACGGCCAGACCACGCGAGTCACGCGAGCCGCGCGCGGAGCGCAGGTCTGGGCGCAGCGTGTAGATGGCTTCCAGCGCGCGTTGCGCGTCGGGCGGATCGGCGGGGATATAGATCGCGGACTTGCCATTGCGCACGACGATGCCGACGGCTGGCGCCGCTGGCTGCCCGGCCCGCGCGTCGGGATCCACCGTCATAGCTGCCCGCGTCAGTTGCTGTATGCCAAAGGCCTGCCCCTCGGCCTCGATGTGATCGCGGTAGATGCCGAGCGTGCTCCCACCGCGCAGCGCGATGGCGGCCACCGGCCCGGCGTAGTGCCGCACCATGAGATTTCCTCCAGCAGGTGCCCGTTAAGCGGCCCGGTCCACTGTGAGTACGAGCGGGCGCGACAGAGGTTACACCTCACTGGAGCAGCGCCCGCGCGATCACTAGCCGCTGAATCTGATTGGTGCCCTCGTAAATTTGCGTGATCTTCGCGTCGCGCATCATGCGCTCGACGGGGAACTCCTTCATATACCCGTAGCCGCCCAGCACCTGGATCGCATCGTTGGTCACCTGGATGGCCGTGTCGGAGGCGTAGGTCTTGGCGATGGCCGAGTGGCGACCGAAATCCTTCGCCCCCTGATCGATCAGCTCACCCGCGTGATAGACCAACTGGCGCGCCGCGGCCGTCATGATCTCCATATCGGCGAGCATGAACTGGATGCCCTGGTTGTCCGCGATGGGCTTGCCGAATTGCACTCGCTGTTTGGCGTATTGCACGGCGAAGTCCAGCGCGCCCTGCGCGATGCCCAGCGCCTGCGCGGCGATGCCCGGGCGCGTGCGGTCCAGCGTGGCCAGCCCGATCTTAAAGCCCTGGCCCTCCTTGCCCAGCAGGTTGCCCGCGGGAATCTCGCAGTCTTCGAAGACCAGCTCACCGGTCTGTGAGCCGCGAATCCCCATCTTGTTCTCAACCTTGCCGAGGTGAAAGCCGGGCGTGCCATCCTCGACGACGAAACAACTGATTCCCCGTGTACCTTTGGTGGGATCGGTAAGCGCGAAGACCGTGTTCACGTGGGCGATGCCCGCGTTGGTAATGAAGTGCTTCAGCCCGTTGAGCACATACGTGTCGCCCTTGCGCACCGCGCGCGTACGCATCGCGCCGGCATCCGAGCCGGAGCCGGGCTCGGTGAGGCCGTAGGCCGCCAGCCACTCGCCACTGGCCAGCTTTGGAATCCAGCGCCGCTTCTGCGCGTCGGTTCCCGACAGCAGAATCGGCAGGGCGCCGAGTTGCTGCACACAGAGAATCAGCGAGGTCGTGGCGCAGGCTCGGGCCAGCTCCTCGATCACCATCAGGATCGTCACCTCGCTGGAGCCCAGGCCGCCGTACTCCTCGGGGAACGGCATCGCCAGGATATCTTGCTGAGCCAGCAGCCGTGCCATGTCCCAGGGAAACTCACCCCGCGCGTCAATCTCAGCGGCGCGCGGCGCGACCTTCTCGCGCACGAGGTCGCGCACCATCTCGAGCAGCATTTTCTCTTCGGAACCGAGTTGTACCGCCATGCTCATCCGCTCCTTTGTGTGCCGGCCAGATGGGGACTGGAAAAAATGTGAGCGACGTACCGTCATTGTATGTGTCGCTGGCAGAACACGTCAACCACGGGAACGGACCGGCGTCACGAGGATAGCTGACGAGCGCCGTTCATTGCGGTTTGACGCGCTGGAGTGGTATACTGCGCGCAGAACCGAGGGTGTCTTCAGAGAAGTGGGTCCTGCCCACTTCTTCGTTTGCTGAAGGTGCTGCGCCGTCGCCCATGGCGACGGCGCGCTGCCTGTCAGGCGCCCATCTGGAGGTGAAGCATGCTGACCGAGTTTCAGGCCGCGATCAACCAATTGATTCATGAAAAGGGACTGCCGCAGGATGTGGTGATGGAGGCGGTGGCGAACGCTCTGCTGTCCGCCTATCGCAAGACCAATGGCGGCGGTGAAAATGTCCGCATCGAGGTGACCCGCAGCGGCGAAATCCGGGTGTGGGCGACCAAACGCGTCGTCGCGCAGGTGCAGCATGCCACCGATGAGATCTCGCTCGGTGAGGCGCAGTTGCTCGATCCGCACGCCGCGCTCGGCCAGCATATCGAGGTGGATTCGCCGCAGATCTTCACGCGCATCCCCGCGCAGACCGCCAAGCAGGTGATCCTCCAGCGCATCCGTGAGGCCGAGCAGGATTTTCTGTTCGAGTCCGCCAAGGAGCAGAGTCTGGACGAACTGGTGATGGGCACGGTGGTGCGCCGTGACGAGCGCGACCACGAAGCCTGGGTGCTGGACCTGGGCAAGATCGAGGGTGTGCTCGAAAAACGCGAACAGGTGCCGCTGGAAAAGATTCGCCCGGCGCAGCGCCTGCGCGTGTACGTCTATGATCTGCGCCGCGGTGGTGGCCGTGGGGTGCAGGCGCTGGTCTCGCGCACGCACAAGGGAATGGTTAAGCGGCTCTTCGAGCTCGAAGTGCCCGAGATTTTCGACGGTCTGGTCGAGATCAAGGGCATCGCCCGCGAGCCCGGCAGCCGCTCGAAGGTTGCCGTGTGGGCCAGGCAGGAGGGCGTGGACCCCATCGGCGCCTGTGTGGGAGTGCGTGGCACACGCATCAACAATATTGTGAGCGAACTAGGTGGCGAGAAGATCGATATCATCGTGTGGCATGCCGATCAGGCGCAGTTCGTGGCGAACGCGCTCAGCCCCGTCAAGCCGCTACATGTCGAGCTGCGCGAGTCGGATCATACCGCGCTGGTGACGGTGCAGGAGAAACAGCTCTCGCTGGCGATTGGTAAGGATGGGCAGAATGCACGCCTGGCGGCCCGGTTAACCGGCTGGCGTGTGGATGTGGTTCGCCCGGCCGACCGGCCCGACGACAGCTCGCCCGCCCATCCCGTCGGTCCGAGTGTGCCGGAGCCGCCCGCGCTCGACCAGCACGCGGTCACGTTCAACGACCGCTAATCGTCATCGCGCGCTCGTGGCGATGGGGTGGCCAGCAGCATGCCGTGGCCACCCCGCGCGGTGCGCTGATCTGTGTTGATGCTCACACCGCACACTGCCGGCGATGAAAGGAGGCCACCGATGCCCGATCAAAGCACGCCGACCGCCAAACCCACCCGCAAGTCGCGCAAGCCGCAGCGCCCGCGCCACATCCCACAGCGCACCTGCGCCGCGTGCAAGCAGGCGCGGCCCAAGCGCGAACTGTTGCGCATCGTGCGCGCGCCCGATGGCCACGTCAAGCTGGACCCATCTGGCAAACATGCCGGACGCGGCACCTATCTCTGCGCGCGCCGGTCCTGCTGGGATCTGGCGCTCAAGAAGGCGCGCCTGGAGCATGAGTTCAGTGTCACGCTCGACCCCGACGACCGTGCGGCGCTGCAGGCGTACGCCGATACGCTGCCACCGGAGGCGGCGGCGCCCGCGACTGGCGGGCGCAAGCAGCGCTCCCCCGCGTCCGAACCACCAACTGGCGCGCGGGAGTGAACCTGCTCGGTTCCACGGGTGACGCGCGGGCCGACGCCATCCTGCGCACGACCATCGAGGCCTTCGAGGCGGCGTTTCCCGAGCGCGTGCGCGGCTACTATCTGCATGGCAGTCTGGCCGACGGCACCGGCCTGCCTACCAGCGATCTCGATCTGGCGATCATCTTTTGCGGACAAATGCGTGCCGCTGGCGAGTGCGCGGCGGTCCATCTGCGCTCGCACGCTCGGCTTCGAGAACTACTTCCTTGGCATCTATCGCGACTACCTGCTCGTGG
>DASYGC010000721.1:0-3011 GCA_036000225.1 Ktedonobacterales bacterium
AGCGCTGAGACCCCCAGGTAGAGGCCCTTGGTGGGCAATGCCGAGTGGTGGTTCCAGTAGGCGCCCTCCACCTTCTTGAAGAGCAACGGATCCCCGAACCGCTTCCACAGGTATCCCGCATAGAGCAGCACCGCCAGCGGCATGAGCGCGATGGTGCCCAATCGCCCCAGCAGGATGCGCAGTGCATGCTGATCGTTCAACCATTGTCTCAGGCTGAGGCCGCGGGCCTGAACGGTGGCCCAGCTGACTGGTGACTGCCGCAGGTATTCCCAGCCAAAAGCCAACGCCAGCATGCCACCGGTGGGGCGGGTCAACGTGGCCAGGCCGGCCAGCACACCCGCCACGAGCCAGTTGCCACTGCGCAGGGCGAGAAACGCGCCAAATACCCACAACAGAAAGAGCGACTCAGAGTAGCCGGTTGAGAGGTAGAAGGCGGCGGGATACAGCAGAAAGAGGACCGCGGTCACGCGTGCGGTCTCGCTACCGAACTCACGCGTGAGCAGCCGGATGAGCAGGACGAGCGCGCCCAGCAGCGCCCCATTGGAGATGAGCAGCGCACTGCCAAAGTACGAGAGCCCGGGCACCACAAAGTGCACGGCGCGAATCAGCATGGGATAGAGCGGAAAAAAAGCGGTCGTCTGCGGCGAGTCGTAGCCATGTTGCGCGATCTCGAGGTACCAGTTGACGTCCCATTGCTTCCAGGCGTTCACCAGCGCGCCAGGGGTAGATGAGGCGGTAAATGAGGTGAGCAGCTGGCCGAAGTAGGTGATCAACACGAGGCCCACCCGTGTTGCCGCCCACAGGATGAGACCTAGCCGCCAGGCCGCGGCCCATTCGGGGCTGAGCCGCCGCCGCGGTTTCACCAGCCACCCAGCTGGCGCGGGCAAGGCCGCCGCACTGTCTGCTGGCACTTTCGTTGTCGTCGTGGCCGACACCCACTTCATCCCATTTCACCCTTCTCCGCCCAGTACTCAGCCGATCAGCGCACCGCGGCGAGTGCTTATAGATGGATTATGTGGCCGGTCCACCATTGGTGGGCGCCCAGCAGATTGATAGCCACTCCGAGCAATCCCAACGCCACAAAGCGCCAGTCAATGTGTTCGTCATTGAGCGCCAGCAGCAAGAAGGCAAATGGGTAGGCGTCATAGAGGTAACGGGCGCCGAACTGATACCAACCAGCGGCATGGAACAGCAACACCGCGATGACGACCAACCCGATCACCGTCCACAGCGCCACGCGCATGGCGCTGAACGTGCGGTTGCGCCAGAACAGCAGCAGGAACAGCGGCGTGGTCACAAAGACGCTCACACCGACGCCACCGTTCACCATATCCAGCAGGGGATGGCGGTCAAATGGTCCCGTGAAGCTGGTGTGCGGGAAGCTGAAGAAATTGGCGATGATATTCGCCGGAATGTAGCTTACGTTGAAGGGACCCGTCGTCACCACCGGATAGCGCTGTTGGATGAGCACGTCATAACCGGTTTCAAGCGGCGTGCCGAACACGATCGCATTACGGATCGCGAAGAGCGCGACAATGCCCAGCGTCACCGCCGCCAGCGGGAGCAGACGACGCCAGGGGACCATTGACCAATCGGGCTTGCGCGCGCGCAGGGAGGCGATAAACCGCTCGATGAGGTGCTGCGCGCCAGCATCCTGCCAGGCGAGATAGAACAGGAATGGAAAGGCCAGTGCGACCGTTGCCCGGCTGAAAAAGGCACAACCAAGCAGCACACCACCCCAGGCGAAGTGCCGGCGAAAGGCGACCAGCAAGGCGAGCAGGGTGAACGTCATGCACGTCACCTGCGCCGTAAACCACATCCGGCCGCCCAGGGAAAGCCAGAGATTGATGGACCCATAGTAGCAGAACAGGGCGATGATGACGTTTTCGGTCCAGCGGCGCCGCGTCAGCCCCAGGGCGCGCACTTGCTCGAAGAGCAGGAAGAGCAGCGGCAGATTGATGGCCGAGAGGACCGCCGTGAACAGAATGTCGCTGGTGGAGAGTCCGAAGATCGCTACGAGGGGCATGAGCAAGATGGCGGGGAAGGGAGGATAGACGATGTAGTCCTTGCCACGGAGTACCACAATATCCGTCACTCTTGGCGACAGATCAAGGTCCCAGCGGCCATGCAAAAAGCTCTCCGCCTGATACAGGTAGTGGGGATACGAAGAGACGCCGAAGATGGGGATGTGAAAGTCCTTTTGCAGAGCAAACAGCGAACCTAGCGCAATGAAAAAGAGGACGACCACCACCATGAGATTGTGCCGGCCCAGCATGGGCGCTCCTGGTTGCTCCACGACCGGGGTTGCCTCCGGGTCGAGGGTGGTCGCGCCTACTTGAGTTGTCATATAGCCTCTTCCTCCGTATGTCAGTCCGCGAGGGCTCCCAACAAGCGCCCGATCATCCAATTGCCAGCGCCGCGAGTCCGGCGCGCACGCCACGTAGGGTCACTCCAGCCAGGTCCTCGGGCCGGGAGGTGCGCAGCCCGCTGCGCAGCGGGCGCTGTGCACGCTGCCGCAAATCGGCGGTCGCGACGACGTCGATCAGACCATCATCGAGGCCGAAGTGCGCCGCTACCGCGCGCGCCCACTGCTCCCGACTGAGCAGATCCGGTCCGGCAAGGTGAATCACGCCCCGCGTGCCACGCGATACCAGGGCGAGTAATGCCGTCGCCAGATCATCTGCCAGAGTAGGGGTATTGTACTGGTCGTTCACTATCGCTACCCGATCCCCGGCCTGGAGCTTGCCCACGAGCCACCTGACGAAATTTGTGCGGCCGCCGGGAAGGTGCCCGTACACCAATGCCGTGCGCGCGATCAGCCAGGGTATCTGATCGCCGCACACCGCCTGGATGGCTAGTTCGCCCGCGAGCTTCGTGGCGCCGTAATAGTTGACCGGCCGCACCGGAGCATCCTCCAAATACGGGCCTGGGTGTGCGTCGTCACCGGGGAAGACGTAGTCCGTGGAGACATGGATGAGCCGTGCGCTGAGCCGCACGCACGCCTGCGCGAG
>DASYGC010000722.1:0-8099 GCA_036000225.1 Ktedonobacterales bacterium
CAGTTCGCGCGCGACGATCTCCTCGGGAGCGAACTTGACCAGGGTGCGCGCGAGGGCGCGGGTCATGCTGAGCGGGCAGAACAGCCCCGCCTCGACCTGCTCGGCCAGGTAGATCAACGCGTCGTTGAGCAGCAGCGAACCACGGCCTTCGAGGCCGGCGACGCCCTCACGGAAGTTCATGGCCGCCAGGCCAAACTGGCCGTAGAAGATCTGTTCCATCTCACGGTAGGCGCGCGAGACCTCCACCTCGTCCAAGCGCTCGCCGCGCTTATCGCGCGTGCGCAGAGTAGGTGTCTGGCGATCGGCCTCGGCGGCGAGATCTTCGATGCGCGCGCCCAGCAGCGCACCCAACTCGCGCAGCAGCGACACGCCGTGCTCGCGCTCGTTCTCCGGCAGGCGGCGATCCAGCAAGAAGCGTAGGTAGTGGTCGGCCTCGAAGAAGTTGATGGCGCGCGTATCCGGCATGGCGCCGATGCGTGCAGTCTCGGCGCCCGTGCTGGTACTCGTGGCCATGTCGGTCGTGGCGTTGCGCCCAGCATGTTTGGTCATCGTGCTCATGCCTCACCTCCCTGGGCGGAATTGTAGCAGATGCGATGCGTTGGGCGACGTGTTTATTCCGCGGCTGCGCCGGCCAGCGCGACGCGAATCGCGGCGAGCACTGGGGCGAGCTCGAGCGTGGCGAAGTCGGTGGTGTCGAGCTCGAAACACGTGCCACCGATCTCCAGGGGAGCATAGTGCTGCTGGAGATGGGTGGCGGCGAAGGTGTCAATCTGCTCGTGCTCGACGTGACCCGGGTGGCGAACGCCGGCCTCCCAGCGCTGCTGGAAGCGGCGCGCCACCACATCTGGGGCGGCCTGGCAGAAACACTGGATGGGCACTGCGGACCTCTGCCGCAGCAGCTCCAGCACGCGCGGGGTATCGAACTCAGGCCGGAAATTGCTCTCCAGAATCAACGAGCGCCCGGCGGCCAGCTGCGCCGCGGCGATGGAGAACAGCAGCGCGACGCTGGCCACCCCCAGCCGGCGCGACCAGGCCACGTCGCTCCAGCCGAGCGTATCGAACAGCACTTCTTTGAGTGTGTCTTTGGAGAAGAGGGGCAGCGCGAACTCGCCGGCGATACGCTGGCCCAGCGTCGTTTTGCCCGTGCCAGGAGCGCCGCCAATGAGCACGAGCACGACCGGAGCGGGCATACGATGCCTCTCTGTCTAGCGCAGCAACGCGTATTCCTCCAGGAAGCGATCCATGCGGGCGAGGTAGTCCCGCACGGTGGCGGCGCGCAGCCAGCCATGTCCCTCGCCTTCGTACAGATGCAAGATCGCCGTCTTACCGGCGGCGCGCAGCGCATCGGCCATAGCGTGCGCCTGATCGGGCGTCACGGCGACATCTCGGTCGCCCTGCAGCATCAGCAGCGGGGCACCATAGCGGGCGGCGTGGAAGACGGGCGAACGCTCGCGATAGCGCGCCGCTGTCGCAGGCAGTGGTCCGAGGATGCGATCCAGGTAGTGAGCTTCGAGGCGATGAGTGGTGCGGGCCAGGCTGAAGAGATCGCTGACGCCGAACAGGCTGACGGCGGCCTTGAAGCGGTCGGGATAGAGGATGGGCAGCAGCAGCACGGCATAGCCGCCCGCGCTGCCGCCCCAGGGCACCACGCGCGCGCCATCGGCCCAACCGCGGCGGACGACCTCGTCGACACCAGCCACGATGTCGGCCATATCGGCGCCGCCCCATTCATCGCGCAGCGCCTGGATGTAGGCGCGGCCGTGGCCGCTGCTGCCGCGGGCGTTGGGGGCCAGCACGGCCCAACCGCGTTGGACGAAGTATTGCACAGAGGGATTCCAGGCGGCGCCAGTATGGCCGGTGGGGCCACCGTGGATGTACACCAGCAGCGGCGGGCGCTGGTCTTCGTGCAGTCCGGTGGGGCGATAGAGCAGACCATGAATCTCCAGGTCATCCTCGGCGCGCCAGGTGATCGCTTCGGGTTCGACGAAGTCGGTGCCATCCAGCCCGCCGAGCGCGGCGCTGGCCACGACATGGCGCGTGCCGCGCGCGACATCCAGCACCTCGATCGCCGGCGCCAGCGTTGGCGTATTGCGCAATACGAGCAGGCGATCGCCGCGTGGGGCGAAACGCACAACCGCGTAGCTGCCCGCGGGCGCGGCCAGCGAGGTCACCTCGCTGGTAGCGACATCGAGCAGACACAGCTCCTGTGCGGCGCCTTCATCACGGATGAAGGCGATGCGGCGGCTATCCGCGGACCAGGAGTAGGAAGCCTGGCCCGTGCCCCAGGTAGGGCCGCCGTGATCGTACGACTCAGTGATCCACGGCGTGGGGGCGGCGCCATCGCCGCTGGCGCGCCACAGGTTCAGGTAGCCATCGCGATCGCAGAGAAAGGCCAGCGTCTTGCCATCGGGCGACCAGCGCGGCTGCCCGACGGAGACCTCTGGCTCGCCCAGCACGACACGCCGCTCGCCGCTGCGCAGATCGTAGATCACGAGACGGCTCTCGTCCCAGGCCATGTTGGGCACGCTCCACTCAACCCAGGCGAGCATGCGCCCATTGGGTGACCAGACGGGATCGGCAACGAAGTCGGCGTCCACGGCTAGCTTGCGCGGCCAGCTATCGCCAGCGACATCCACGATGCCGATATCGCTGGTGGCGCCGTCGTCGGTGACGTAGGCGACGCGTGTGCCGTCGGGCGAACAGACCGGACCCGCCGCGCCGCCACCACCGGTGGGCAGCTGGTGCCCGTGGCCGCCGCCGGCTGGCATGCGGTAGAGCGCGCGATCGGCGCCCTGATAGATGATGGAGTCCCGCGTGACGGCATAGAAGCCGCCGGCGTACGCGGCGGCCGACGCGGCCGGTGGATCAGACGTGAGCCGCAGCGCCGGCCCACCGGCGGAGGGCGTCGCCAGGAGCGTTCCCTGCCCGTCGTGCGACTCCAGGTAGCAGATCTGCTTGCCATCAGCGGACCAGCGTGGCTCGGCCAGACTGCGCAACTGCGCGATCATGGCGGCGGTGATGGCAGCCGGGCGCAGGCCGGGACGTTTGCCAGCGGCGTGCGAATGGGTGGATGTGGTGGTGCGCGGTGCGGTGGCGACGCGGGGTGACATCGGCGATCTCCTGGCTGAAACGGCGAGGGTGAAGTGGAAGCGTCTCTTAAGATACGACGTTTATGCGGCTGCCATCGGCACGCGCTGCCGCTCAAGCAATCACCGACCACGCCAGCCGGAATCCACGGTTTCCCAGGACATGCGCCGGCGAGTGATCGCCGCTGTAGGCTGTGCTCACGCGTCCTCGTCCAGCCGATCTAGCGCGGTATGGCGCATGAAGGCCTCGAACTCGGTCACGGCTTTGGGGCCGTTGCGCACCAGGCCCGCCATGAAGGCCGCCTGGTCCACGACGCGAAAGCCCAGCCGCTCGGTCCAGAAGGGCGCGAGCCGCCCGCCCTGGCGGCGCAGTTCGCCCAACTGCGCGATGCGCTCCATGGCGGCGCGCACGTCCCAGGCCTCGGTCCACGCGGCCTTGTAGGCGATCGTGCCCCCGCGCAGGATGATCCACGTCATGTTGGGCAGTGCACCGTACTGGCGGTGGACGGGGCCATCCAGCGCATCCACCAGGATACGCCGCCGCAGATGCTCAGCCACGCGAAACGTGCGCGCGTGGTCGAGCTTTTGCGCGAGACTCGTGTGGTGGAGCAGGTGCTCGCCAGGGTGGGCCTCACGCGAGTAGACGAACAACGAAGTGAAGTCGCGCTCGGCATACTCCGCGGCCAGCGCTTCCATCGATGGGCACGCCATCGCGCAGTAGGGTCAGGTGTAGCTGCCGAATTCGAGCATCAGATTGCTGGTGCGCCAGAGCGAGGCGAGCGTCACCTCGGCGCCATCGAGATCGGTGAGCGTGCCATCGGGCGCCTTCTCGCCCACATGCGGCGGCCCGCTGAAGGCCGCGAAGTCGCCCTGTGCGGGCGAGCCGTCGAAGACGGCGTAGTTGTAAGCATCGCCGGTGGACGGCGACGCGGCTGGCTGCGCGGCGGGGTCGGTGGGCATTGGGGGCGTCCTTCCTGTGGAGTGCGGACGGCAAATAGCTGACGACGTGAGGGAAGATGTCGCGGGTGATCCGCATATTTCAGTATACGGGATAGATGAAAGTGGCGCACAAGCGAGAGCTCGCGGCGGCGCACCACCTGCTCATCGGTGATACAGTGCGGCTATGCTGCGCGCCTGCGCCCAGCTCTTCGAGGCCGATGCGCGCGGGACTCGTCTCATGAGCAGAAAAGGATCATTCAATATGACGATGCAATCGCTCAACCCCGCGACCGAAGAAGTGCTGGCGACCTTCGAGGAGTTCACGCCCGCGCAGGTGGATGCGGTGCTGACCCAGGCGCGTACCGCGTTCGCCAGTTGGCGCGAGACCTCCTTTGCCGAGCGTGCCACGCTGATGCGCCGCGCGGCAGCGTATCTGCGCGAGCATCAGGCGGAACTCGGGCGACTGATCACGCTGGAGATGGGTAAGATCATCGGCGAGGCCGAGGCCGAAGTGGAGAAGTGCGCCTGGAACTGCGAGTTCTACGCCGAGCATGCCGAGACCTTTCTCGCCGACGAGGCGGCGCCTTCCAGCGCGACGGAGAGCTTCGTGGCATTCGAGCCGCTGGGCACGATTCTAGCGGTGATGCCGTGGAACTTTCCCTTCTGGCAAGTGCTGCGCTTCGCGGCCCCCGCCCTGATGGCGGGCAATACGGCCGTGCTCAAGCACGCCGCCAATGTGCCGCAGTGTGCGCTAGCCATCGAGCGCATCTTCGTCGAGAGCGGCTTCCCCGAAGGCGTCTTCCGCACCCTGCTGATCCCCGGCAGCGGCGTTGCCGCGGTGATCGAAGACCCGCGTATCGCCGCCGTCACGCTAACCGGCAGCGACATTACCGGCAGTCAGGTGGCTGCCACGGCGGGCGGCGTGCTGAAGAAGACCGTGCTGGAATTGGGCGGCTCCGACGCCTTCATCGTGCTCGCCGATGCTGACCTGGACGGCGCGGCACAAATGGCGGTCAAGTCGCGCTTCCAGAACGCCGGGCAGAGCTGCATCGCGGCCAAGCGCTTCATTGTGGTCGAGGCGGTCGCCGCGGACTTCGAGCAGCGTTTCAGCGCCGCGGTGGCGCAATTGCGGGTGGGCGATCCGCTGGATCGCGCCAATCAGGTGGGACCGCTGGCGCGCGGCGATCTGCGCGAGGCGCTGGACCGCCAAGTACGCGAATCGGTGGCGGCGGGCGCGCGGGTGCTGGTGGGTGGCAAGCCGGTGACCGGACGCGGCTACTTCTACGAGCCAACGCTCGTGACCGGGGTGCGCCAGCAGATGCCGGCGTTCCGTGAAGAGACGTTTGGTCCACTGGCGCCGGTCATTCGGGTACGCCATGACGAGGAGGCGATCGCGGTCGCCAACGATTCGCCCTTCGGCCTGGGGGGCAATCTGTGGACGCGTGACATCGAGCGCGGCAAACGTCTGGCGCGGCGCCTGGAATCGGGCGGAGTCTTCATCAACGGCATGACCGCCTCCGATCCCCGACTGCCATTTGGTGGCGTCAAGCGCAGCGGCTATGGGCGCGAGTTGTCGTCGTACGGCATTCGTGAGTTCGTCAACATCCAGACGATCTGGATTGGCCCAGCGCGGGGCGCGGTCCCTGCCCCGCAAGCACCTACTATGGAATGAGGGGACCAGAATCCCGGTGCGTTGACGGGCCCCCGCGCGAGTGGCATAATGGCCTGGATACCTGGCGCGAGCGCCACTTGCGGCGCTGGAGAGACACCGACTATGCAGCAACGCGATATGTCCACGGTGGCGACGAGCACGCCCCAGAGCGCGCTGGAGCAGCCGGTGCGGGTGGCGATCTCCGTCGTGATCCCTGTCTTCAACGAGGAGCAAAGCCTCCGTCCGCTCTACGATCAGCTCACCGAGGCGCTGGAGCGCGAGGGGCGCACCTACGAGCTGCTGTTCGTCGACGATGGCAGCCGGGATGGTGGGTTTTCGGTGCTGCAGGCGCTGCACGACACCGACCCGCGGGTGCGCGTGATACGCCTGCGCACGAATTTTGGCAAAACACCGGCCTTGGTGGCGGGATTCGCGCATGTGCGCGGCGACATAGTCTTCACGATGGATGCCGATCTGCAGGATGACCCCGCCGAGATTCCACGGTTCCTGGCGCGCCTGGCGGAGGGCTACGACCTGGTGTCGGGCTGGAAGTATCCGCGCCTCGATCCCACCACTAAGACCGTGCCCTCGTTCTTCTTCAACGGCATGGTGCGTATGACGACCGGTGTCCAGTTGCACGATATGAACTGTGGCTTCAAGGCCTATCGGCGCGAGCTGATCGACGATCTCAAGCTGTACGGCGAGTTGCACCGCTTCATCCCCGTGCTCGCGCGGCAACGTGGCTTCCGCATCAGCGAAGTCAAGGTCAAGCACCACCCGCGCCAGTTCGGCAAATCGAAGTTCGGGGCGCGGCGCTTCCTGCGCGGCTTTCTCGATCTGCTGATGGTGCTGTTCCTGGTGGGCTACATGCGCACACCCTTGCGGCTGTTCGGCACGCTGGGTATTCTGGGGACATTCGCCGGCATTCTCGTCGATCTGTATGTCGTGCTGGATCGCTACCTGCCGTTTGGCTCGCACCAGCCGATCCATAACCGGCCACTGCTGTTTGTCGGCATCTTGCTCATCGTCTTCGGCCTCAGCCTGATCTTGACGGGATTGCAGAGCGAGATGATCCGCCACTTTGGCTACCGGCCAGAGGAAGAATACAGCGTGCGGCAGGTACTGGATTGAAAACGACCACCGACGAGCTGCCAGGTCAGCGGGGGGAAGCGGCGATTGACAAGCACCCAGGGGCCATGCGCCGCGTGCTGGACTGGCTGGGACACCACAAGGGCCTCGTGCGGCTGATCGTGCTCGCGCTGATCGTCGCCTTTGTCGCGCTCTTCATCAAGAAGATTTTCGGCTACGTTCCCGCGGGCTACCGCTGGCAATTCAACATCCCCCTGCTGGCGCTGGGTTTCGTGCTGTTGGTGAGCCAGGAGGTGTCGTTCGCCTTCATCTGGCGCGCCATTCTCGCGCGGCTGGGCAGCCAACTGGACATCCGCTCGGCGCAGCAGATCTATCTGGGCTCGGAGTTCGTGCGCTACATCCCCGGCAATGTCTGGCACGTCTTCACACGCATCCTCTGGGCCGAGCGGCGCGGGGTGCCACGCGTGACCGGCCTGGCGAGCATGACCCTGGAGCTGGCGACCAAGATCACCAGCGCCGCACTGGTCTTCGCGGCGTCTTTGCTGTTCTGGACGGATTTGCACGGCCTGGCCAGCAGCCTGCCCAGTGGGTTGCCACTGGTGCTGGGTCTGCTCGGCGTGCCAGTCTTGCTGATCGGGCTGCATCCGCGGCTGTTGACGGCGACGCTCAACGCGGGGTTGCGGCTGCTCAAGAAGCCGCCGGTGGCGTTTACGCTGCGCTATCGTGATGTGCTGCTAATCACGCTGTGCTGGGCGGCGAGCTGGGTCGTCGCGGGGGCGGGGTTCTATTTCGTCGTGCTGGCGCTGGCGCCGGCGCCACTCTCGATCGTGGCGTTCGTCATCGCCACCGGCATCTACGCGATCGGCTGGGATATCGGCTTCGTGAGTTTCATCACGCCGAGCGGGCTGGGCTTCCGGGAGGCGGCCGTCGCGCTCTTGCTCGGCCTCGCGGGCCTGGCGCCAGGGCTGGCGGTGCCGTTGGTGATCGCGCTTGTCGCGCGCTTATTGAGCACCGGCGCTGAGCTGGTGTGTGTCTCCGGCGCGCATCTGCTGCCAGGGGGCAAGCCGCCCGCGCTGGCGGTCCCGGACGCGCCTGACTCATAGTGGCGAGGCTACGCTCGAGTGTGCGTTCTGCCCCTGCCCGGTCCGTAGGGGTTTACGGATGTAATCCCTCTGGCCCTCGTTATCAGCGTCCTTCCGTCGTGGCGGCGACGTGACGCGCGGGGTGGCACGCGCCACTGGCCCGGTCACGAGCGTTCGTGTTGTGTTGGGAGGCAACGGTGAAGAGTGACGGCAGCGTGCAAGCCGTGGGGACGGCGGCGCATGCGCAGGCGA
>DASYGC010000723.1:0-9684 GCA_036000225.1 Ktedonobacterales bacterium
CACCGCCTGCACCAGGACGACACGCGAGCCACACACACCTGCCAAACGGTATAGCGGTTCGAGGTTCTCCTCTTCATGCGGAGCGCCATCCAGTGGCACCCGTATTCGTTTGAACATACTGCGCCCGCCTTTGCGGATGAACCACAATGACCAGTCGGGGGCGGCAGATCCCCGAGTCAGTTGTGGGGAGATGTCGTTACTGGTGCATCGGGGCTCGACCGCACGACCAGCATCGGGATAGTCAGCTCTTCGATCATGCGTACCGCTACGCTGTCGAGCAGACCTGTTCCACCGCAGTCCCGCCGGCGGCTCGCCATGACGACTAGGCTGGCGTCGTATTCGCGCCATATCTGGTCGATAGCCTGTTCGGGCCGCCCACGGTGGACCGCGATGATTACGCCCACTCCGTGATGTTGCACCTTACGCTGCACCCGCTGAAGATATTCGTAGGGAGACTCCACCGCAGGAGCCGCCGTGGGCAATGTCGGCGATATCTCTTCGATCGCGCTCGCCAGAACCAAGTACGAGCCAAAACGCCGCACAAGCGCTTCGGCCACCGGGATCGCGGTTTCGGCACCGGCTGTGCCATCGAGCGGCACGATGATCGGGCATTCGGTGCGGCCCAGCAGTGGCACCAGAGGATCGCGCGCGGACTCGTGCCGCTCAGCGACAGATTCGCTGGCGCGCCAGATCAAGATGGGCACGTCGGACTGCGCCAGCACCTGCACGGTGGTGCTGGTATCGTCGAGCAGGTCGACCATCCAGCGCGGGTGCACGGTCATCACGATCACGTCGGCGTGTTCCAGTTCAGCGGCGCTCGCAATCGAGACGCTGGGGCTCGCAGCGTAGATATCAATCCCCGAGACGAGGCGTTCGGCATGCAGTCGCGCGATCACATCGTGCAGATATCGGTCTGCGCGGTCGAGTGCCGTATGGGTTGGATCGCGCGTCGCGACGGCCCGTACCAGCACGACGCTGGCATCGAACGCGCGCGCGAGCGCGCTCGCCGGGGCAAGCGCCGCCTCGGAAAATGGCGTTCCATCGAGCGGAACGATGATGCGCTTGAACATCGCTAACCCCCTTGGTGTGATGACGCCGTCGGTCTCACGGCTGACACAACCTATCGCGACCGAGTGGAGCATATGCCCGGCATATCACAGCCTGGCCACAAGACCGGAGGAAGGAATCACATGCGCGTCAGGCCATCGATGCTATGCGGGAATATTGACGCGTAGCAGTGACGTGCCTGTGATGTATTGGCGTGACGTTGTGACAGATTTGTGATCTGAGAGCCTCACAGTTATTGGTGGCTCGTATGAGCGGAAACGGAGCATTCTGATGGACCTGCTTGGCAACCCGATTCTTGTCCCGTTGGATGGCTCGACGCTGGCCGAACACGCGCTGCCAGCGGCAGAGCGTATTGCCGCCGTGTTGCGGAGCGAGCTGCTGCTGGCGCGGGTGACTGCGCTCACACTCATCCCCTTCGAGATCTACGGTGGGGCGGCCACGGCTGAGGTCTATCAGCAGCTGGCCGATGATGATCTCCGCCTTGCGAATGAGTACATAGAGCGGATCGCCGCAGACCTGCGTGGTCGTGGGCGACAGGTGAAGACCATGGTGCGGCGCGGCGAGCCGGCGTCAACACTGCTCGATATCGAGGCGCAGTCGGATGTCGGACTGGTCGTCATGACCACGCATGGACGCACCGGCATGGTGCGCTTTGCTTTGGGCAGCACCGCCGATCGCCTGGTTCGCCATGGGCATGTGCCCGTGCTGTTGCTGCGCCCAGAGGTCGCGGGCCAACAGGAGGAAGATCCGTTCGCTCGCGTCATCGTGCCGCTCGATGGCTCGCCGTTGGGCGAGTCCAGCCTGAAGGTTGTGGCGCCGCTGGCGGGGCGCCTGGTACGGCAAGTCACCCTTATGCGGGTGATTCCGGCCACGGCGCTCGCGGCGGTGGTGAACGAGGCCAATCGCTATCTGAATACGGTGCGCGAGCGACTGAGTGAGCAGGTCGCTGGTCAGCCGTGCGCGATTGAGACCCTCGTCGTGCGTGGCGAGGCCGACGAACAAATCATCGAGCAGGCGGAGACCCATCAAAGCATGATCGTGATGGCGACTCATGGATTGACGGGCATACGGCGCTGGTCCTATGGCAGCATAGCCGATCACGTTATTCATGGGGCGCGCACCGCGGTCTTGCTGGTGCATCCTCCGCTAGCCCAGCTCCCTCCCGTGTTGGCGGAGATCGAGTCCGGTGGGCGTTGACCCCTGGCGCGCGTGTGCTAGAGCATCCTACCGGGCTGAGCCGTGTGCCCGCGTGTGAAAGGTGGCGACATCTTGTCAGCCGATCCTGGCTTCGTTGCTGACCTCGATCGCTGGCGTACCAACCTGCGCTCGGAACAGCAAAGCGCCGCGTTGTACGACATGCTGGCCGCGGGAGAGCACGATGCGCATCTGGCCGAGATCTACCGTCGCATGAGCGACGTCGAGCGACGACATGCCGCGGTGTGGGAAGGACACCTGCGCGAGCGCGGCGAGCCGGCTCCGGCGTTTGCGCCTGACTGGCGGGTGCGCGCGCTCGGCTGGCTGGCGCGTCGCCTCGGCACGAGCACGGTGCTGCCGATCGTCTCGTCGATGGAACGCGATGCGGTCCACACGTACGACCGCCAGCCGGATGCGCGCGCGGCGGGAATGCCTGCGGAGGAGCGCTCGCACGCACGCATCTTTCAGGAGCTGCAGGCAACGACAAAGGGGGGCATCGTCGGATCGACGCTGGCGCAATTGGAGGGCCGCCACCGCAACACTGGAGGCGGCAATGCTTTGCGAGCCGCGGTACTTGGCGCCAGCGACGGGCTTACCTCCAATTTGAGCCTGGTGATGGGTGTGGCTGGAGCGAACGTCTCCGCCCACACGATCTTGCTGACCGGTTTCGCCGGGCTGCTGGCTGGCGCGCTCTCCATGGCCATCGGTGAATGGCTCTCAGTACAGAGCGCTCGCGAGCTGTATGGCCACCAGATCGAAGTAGAGCGGCAAGAGCTGGCGACAGTGCCAGACGAAGAGCGCGAAGAACTTTCATTGATCTACCAGGCAAAGGGACTGGATACCGCCGTCGCCGACCAGCTGGCGCAACGCATTATCGATGACAGGAGCACGGCACTCGATACCCTCGCGCGTGAGGAGCTGGGCATCGATCCGGGTGAGCTGGGTGGATCGGCCTGGGAGGCCGCCATCGCATCATTCTTGCTCTTTTCAGGTGGCGCTATCGTGCCAGTGATTCCATTTCTCGCGGGCTCTGGCCTGATCGCGGTCGCGGTCAGTGTCGCTCTCAGTGCGCTTGGATTGTTCGTCATTGGCATCGGCATTACGCTGACGACGGGCGTGCCCCTGGTGAAGTCGGGCACGCGTCAGGTGCTCATGGGCCTTGCGGCGGCGGCGCTTACCTTCGGCCTTGGGCGTCTGGTGGGCGGGCATCTGGCGTAGGCCATCCGCGCTCGGAGAGTGAAGGGATCATCTCTATGACGAGCTGGTGTGATGTGGACGAGGCGGTGCGCGTGGTCGCGACAGGGCAGCGTGTCTTCGTGCAGGGTGCCTGCGCCACCCCCACTCCCCTTCTCGAAGCCCTGGTGCGCCGCGCCGAGCAGCTGCGCGAAGTCGAGATCGTCCATCTGCATACCTATGGCCCGACGCCCTACACCAACGAAGGCATGGCCAGCCATTTCTCCACCCGTGTTCTCTTTGTGGCCCAGAATACGCGCGAGGCGGTCAATCAGGGTCGAGCCAGCTACGCGCCCTTATTCCTCTCCGATATTCCACCCCTGCTGGAGCCTGGCGCCATGCTCGCGGTGGACGTGGCTCTAGTGCAGGTATCGCCGCCCGATGCCCATGGCTACTGCTCGCTGGGGCCATCGGTGGATGTCACCCGAGCGGCCGTGGAGCATGCGCGCACGGTGATCGCGCTGGTGAATCCGCGTATTCCCCGCACGCATGGTGACAGTTTCGTACCGCTGGAACGCATTGACTATGCCGTGCGCTGGGATGGTCCGATTTATGAGATCCAACCGGTGACGCCCTCCGAGGTTCAACTGGCCATTGGGCGTCGTGTCGCCGACTTGATTGAGGATGGCGCGACGCTGCAACTGGGTATCGGCGCCATTCCAGACGCCGTGCTGCGGGCGCTGGGCGACCGGCGCGACCTGGGCGTCCATACAGAGATGTTCTCCGATGGCGTGGTAGACCTGGTCGAGCGGGGAGTGATCACCGGGGCGCGTAAGATCATCGATGAAGGCAAGATCGTGAGCAGCTTTGTCGTCGGCTCGCGGCGACTGCTCGACTTCATCGATGACAATCCGATGGTGGAGCTGCGCTCATCCGACTACACCAACAACACGCAGAACATCCGGCGCTTCACCCATATGGTCGCAATCAATAGCGCGCTGCAAGTGGATCTGACGGGGCAGGTCAGCGCCGAATCACTGGGCACGCAGCTCTACAGCGGTGTCGGCGGGCAGATGGACTTCATGCGTGGCGCCGCGCTGGCGCGCCACGGGCGCCCGATCATCGCGCTTCCCGCCACCGCCAACGCAACAAACAATCACGCGTCCCACGCCCAATGCCTCCACAACATGTTAGAGCCAGTAGACGGGCTTATTTCGCGCATCACCCCCGTCCTCTCGCTCGGCGCGGCGGTTACCACGTCGCGGGCGCACGTGCACTACGTCGCGACGGAGCACGGTGTCGCGGCGCTGCATGGCTGCACCCTCGCCGAGCGCGCCCGCGCGTTGATCGCGATCGCGGCGCCACAATTTCGCGAGGCGCTCCAACGCGAGGCATACGCGCTTCACCTCCTGCCGTAGTCCGGGCAAAGGTCATGCGATCCGATCGTCTGGCGAGTCTGGGTGCCACAGCGCAAACGAGCGAGTTCTCACGTATCTCTCTCCGACGGTGTGGCAACATGGTTGAGCCGATCGCGGACGGTGGGTGCGGGTCACATGGATGATACGGGGGTAGCGGGAGGAGGACCACAGAGGGCATTTTGCACGCAGGTGCGTAACTCGTCCACCGCGAAGGGCAGGCGCAGAAATCCCTGACACCCACCTGACGCCCACAGGACTCGGCGTGCTTGTCCCCGTGAAGCAGGAGCAACAGCACGGGTGCGGACGTGACTGAGCGCAGCCGCTTACAGATGGTGATGCCATTCACCGGCATCAGTTGGCGATCAAGCAGCACCAGGTCACAAGGTTGCGTGAGCAATTGATCCAGCGCCTGTTGCCCATAGGCGAACACCTGCGGCCGATAGCCGTCCAGGTGCAAACTCAGTTCAATCAGGCGGCGGATGGGGCGGGCCCGCACCGCCACTACGATATGCGCCTGCGAATCCACTACGGCACTGGGCGAGTCCGGCCACCTCAAGATCTTGGTGAAGATGATCCGTTGTGATCGTGCAGGTAAGCGAATCACCATCTCAACCTCCCCCACCGTCGCGTGTCCGCCAGACTAGCGCAAAGGTGGATCGCGGACTGTGCAGATGCATGGGCGTTTCTCTCCCGGCGATTCCTTCTCTGGCTGGCGACGTACGTTCCGCCTGAATAGCGCTACCAGACCGTCGGCCTCAATCAGTGGATCCTCGCCAGATAAGCGCCCCCAAGCACCCGCATGCACACGCTGGGCACCGGCATGAGCGCAGACCAGTTATTCCTTCATTGCGCGCTGTGTTGACACCGAATCACAAGCACTTTGCTGGACATAGCTGCGCTCAGCACACTGCTCACGCTGGCCACTTGCGCTCGGTGTGAGAGAGGCGCGGCGGCTGCGCAGGTTCCGGGCCTACGTGGTCTAACCTTCACACCCGCCTGGAGCGAATCCCACGAGCCGGACACGCGTATACGGGTCGAATACTCACGGCGGTGCCGGAGGTGACGTACGCTAACTGCTACGTGGTCACCTAAATGCCACCCGAGCAAGGCTGGCAGCCACTCGACGCCTTCACCCGCGCCTCGCCAGAAGAGCCAGGCGAAGCGCCCTGGGGTGATGCGCACGGCTGGCATGTGGTCGAACGCCGCAACACCTGGCAGAGCCGGCGCACCTGGCTGGGCAAGTGCAAAGAAGATCTTCGCGCGCCGTGTCAGGCGGCATGCCCGGTGGGCACCAACGCTGGCCTGTATGTAAGTCTCATCTTCGCCAAAGATGCGTGCGAACTTCCCACCGTCGACTGGGCGCCGGGCGCGCGTCAACTGGATGCTGGATGAGGCGCATTTGTTGCTGCGCATCCTGACCATGGCATTGATCGGGCCGCATCTGCGGCGCTGGTCGGGCCGCATCTGCTGGCCCGGGTTTTGCCTGTAATCACCGCGCGAGGCTGGCCGGGGCCACTGAAGTATCATCGCCCTACTGCAGGCAGTACGTCCCACCCCGGCCGCCACCCCAGCACTGGCCGTTGACGTCGAGGATGACCACCTTCTTGATCGCGGCGAACTGGAGCAGGGTAGCGTCGATCTCGGCAGTCACGCGCGCATCGGTCCCCTCACCCGGCGAAAGGGTGCCCCGGCAGAGCTTGAGCGTGGCCGTGCCCTGGTCGGGAGACGTGCCCTTGTGGTCCAGGGTCAACGTGAAATCGGGGCCTCCCAGGGAGGCGGGGCTGGGGCTGGCGCAGTTAGTGCCATTGGTGAACATCCTGTTCAGTTCTGAGAAATATCCCGCCGCGCGCTCCTGCGGAGTGGGCCCCGCGATGAGCAGCTGAATCGCAAAGGTTGCCATGTCCGCAGTTGGTGAGACCCGGCCAACAGGGAAGACCGTGATCGACGGCGACGTCTCCGATTCAGGCGACTTCGAGAAGTAGACTTTGATCAGGTAGCCCGCCACGCCCGGAGTCGCGGTAGCCGCCTATTGGTTTCCAACTATTGGTTTCCATGCGATGTCTGAGCATCTCGCACGCATCGAATGTCGCACGCCCGCAGACGCCTGCCGGTCACACGCCGTCTTCCGCCGAGCAGGTGCGCTGCTTCGTGTAGCGGTTGCTGTTGCGCCGCGCAACTTGAAGCAGCGTACCCGGCGTAAATCGTATTCACGGGATATCACACCCACGTATCGGGCCAGCCTGTCCTGATCACACCCTGGTCACATGAGCACTGGACGCCTGCCACTGAGCTGAGCCTTTGATTGCAGCGTGGGTGTCCTTGACGCAATTGTGACCCGTCGGAAAGGTGCATCTGCCATGTTCGAGATGGAACGGCGGCGAGGGCCCTTTGCGGTTTTGGGTCGCCTCCTGACGGGTGAGGTGCTGATCGCGCGGGGCTCTAACCTCCCCCACCGTACCTCACCCGGTCAGCACCGTGTGTCTGGTGTGTGACCGCAACAGCCCCCGTTGTGATCGGTTCGTGATATCGTCCAGCTACACTCGTGGAGAGAGATGCTCACCCCGCAGAAGCTTCGTGGCCACAAGCGTGTCATGCGCCCAAGCTGCCCCTACACATCGCCGGCCGCACTGCGTGGGATAGGATCGATGATCGTGGTGCGTCAGCCATTCCGAAGGAGAACCATTGTGACGCAGTATTTTCAGTTAGGCATCGTGCTCATCACCATCCCTAACCTGATCGTCATCGCCGTGATGCTCGTCGTCTTCGCCGCTGGCCTCTTGCTCAAGCTGCCGGTCCACCCGCAAGAGCCGCAAAACTAGGTCAAGACTAGATCAAGTCAAGATTGGAGGCCATCCGTGTCGAACTGGACGTTGACACTACGACAACGCCTGACCAAGAGCTTTCCAGGTGACCAGCTGCTGCCGGATACGCAACCGGCGTACGTGCGCTCGTCCCTCTATCTGCTGGGTGCCGCCACCCTGGCAAGCTTTGTCGTCATCATCGTGAGCGGCATCGTGCTCGCTCTGTTCGGGCCACAATGGTGGCATCAATCCGCCGTCGGCCATTTCTTCAATAGTGTACATTTTTGGAGTGTGCAGGCCTTCTTCTTTTTCATGGCGCTCCACTTGTGGACCACCTTCTTTATGGGCGCCTGGCGCGATGGCCGCGCGAAGACCTGGATGACCGGCGCGCTGGCGTTCCTCGTCAGCATCATCACCGCCTTCACGGGCTATCTATCGCAAACCAACTTCGACTCACAATGGATCGGCGTCTCGGCCAAAGACCTGATGAACGCCGTCGGCGTGGGTGGCTTATTCAACACGCTCAACTTCGGCCAGATGTACACCTACCATGTCGTGGTTCTGCCCGCGGCTATCGCCGGCGTGATCGTGCTACATGTGCTCTTCGTGCGGCTACGTGGCGTTGTGCGCCCGTATCTGGCGCGCGGCGAGCAGCGCGCGGCCTACCACCCAGGCATGACGCAGGCGGAGTATTTCAGCGGCGTGCGCACGGCGCCCTACGACCTGGTACGCGAGATCACCATCGTGGGCATCGTGATCTCAGTGCTGGTGCTGGTCTTTGCCGGGGTGTTCTCCTCCAGTGACGAGAAGCCCCTGACCCTCCAGTCGGTGGCGCAGAGCGACCCGGTGGGCTTCACCACAATCAGTCTCTCCGAGCTCGGCAGCAGCAGCACACTCGCCGCCTATGGCCAGCCCTACAACACCGCCACCGGCGCCACCCAGTATCTCGGGCCGATCTCGCTGCAACAACTCGCCGGGGTCTCGATCCCCATCGATACGGCCCAGGTGTACGTCTACGGACCGCTCGCAACGGTGCATATCAAGGCGGTTCAGGCTGCGGTGACGGCATTCCAGGCAGCCTCGGCCGATCAGCAGGCGAAGTGGATCACCAATTACGGCGATGCGCTGGCAAAGAACACCAACGAGGCGCTCAGTCCCGACGGTGGCATCACCGTGGCTTCGGGTGACTACGGCCCGTTGCCAGTGATGTTCGACGAACTGCTCGCCAACGCGCGCAGCGGCGCGATGGATGGTATCCTGCTCGCCAACGGCAAGTTCTACCAGACCGACTATACGAAGGCACTGCTCTTCCTCAACGAGGACGCACTGCCCGCCCAGGCCAAGGCAGAGCACCTCACTGGCAATCAATGGGGAATGATGAACGAGCCGGGCTTTTACCCCGGCCAGGCCTGGCTCTGGCTGTACACGGCGTGGTATCAGGTGCCTGTGCCGCCCTTCAACGGCTCCAGCGCGGACGTCGCCGTGGCCGTCGCGATGCTCATCCTCAGCGGGGCACTGCTGCTAGTGCCCGTCATCCCCGGTCTCAAGAACCTGCCGCGCTACCTCGGGGTATACCGCATCATCTGGCGCGACCACTATCGCGAGCTCGCCGCTCAGGCTGCCGACGCGCCAAATGTCGTCGTCAGAAGGAAGTCCACCTTCCGACGCTGATGCCAGACAACCCCCTCTGCACGTGGTTGTGAAAAGAGTTCCCAGGGCCCGTTGGCGCCGTATCCTCAGAAACCATCGCTACCGATGTGAGGAGGGCGCTACGGGCCCGGAAGGCTTTACAGCAACGTTCAGAGGGGAGTACCCGACAGAGGTGAACCAGCCCCAGGCATTCTGGGCGGTGACGGCGCTGACGGCCTGATACAGCGCGTCGAGCAGCGCGTCGAGCAGCGTGTCGTGGGCCCGCGCGCCCAAGCGGCGCGGGATGCTCTTGGTTTTGGAGAACGCCCGCTCGATGGGGGTGAAGTCGAGCGAGTGGGCCGGCAGGAACACCAGTTCACAACCACGCACTTCAATCGCCT
>DASYGC010000724.1:0-4818 GCA_036000225.1 Ktedonobacterales bacterium
CGCGCTGCCGCGCGACGAGTTGGAGCGTCTGCTGACGGACTCTCTGTCGTGGTGAGGTCCACGGCACAAGGCGGATGCCGCGGCCCCCTGACGCACGGCCAGGGGGCCGCGTTTCGCTACGCCCGCCGTCACTCGTCGGTCACTCGTCTATCACTCGTCGCGGCTGTCGAAGGGCCGCGGGAAGACCGTGGACTCGAAACGCACGAACGCGGGAGGACAAACGCTGTGCCGAGCACGATCAGGCGCGCCTTCATGATGACTCCTCTCGCGGATGTTCCGCAACGCATACGCCGGGTGCCAGGTAGTTACGCCAAGCTCTCTGTGCCGCATATTGTGTGCCTGATTCGGGGTCAGCCGGCGCCAATGAACCAATACGCGCGGTGACCCCGCGCATGTCCAGTACACGTCCGACACCGAGGGCAGACCTGCCGAATCGCCCAAAATCCGGGTACACTACAGTACAGCAGGAGACTGATCGGGCGGTCCGCCAGTCTATGGAGTACGGCAGGAATGAGGGATTTCCTATGACGACCAGCTCGAATCGGCACGTGGTGAGCATTTCGACCCGCCACAGCGCGCGCCCGCGCTACTGGTCCATCAGCCAGTACAGCGTGATCGGCGACTGCCGCACTGCCGCTCTGGTCGCCCCCGATGGCGGCATCGATTGGTGCTGCCTGCCCCACTTCGACAACCCCGCCGTGTTCTGCCGCCTGCTAGATGCCGACAAGGGTGGCTCGCTGCGAGTCAGCCCGGAGGCGCCGTTCGATGCGACGATGGCCTATGTGGATGAGTCGAACGTGCTGGAGACCACCTTTGCCACCGACCAGGGCCGTCTGCGTCTGGTCGACCTGATGCCCGTGCGCAAACGCCAGCCACATGCGCACCACCTGATCGAGACGCTGGCCGAGAGCGCGGCCGAACACCTGCCCGTATGGCTGCATAACCCACAGGCGGCCTTGCAGCGTGAGGCGGGCAACGATGTGGCCGCCGCCCATCGCATCGTGCGCCTGGCGACCTGCCTGGAGGGCGAAATCACGCTGTCCGTCGCCCTGCATGCGACCTTCGACTATGCGCGCCTGCAGCCCACCATCGCGCCCCAGCCGCTGGCGGATGGCGCCGCGGGCGCGGTGCTCAGCGCCGGTGGCCGCTATCTGATCTTCCTGGTGGCGCGGCTGCCGAGCAACGCGCCCGGTGGAACAGCCCCCGCCATCCGCCTGGAAGGTGACGAGGCGCTGCTGCGCGCGCGTGTCTCGCTCACCACCGGCCAGCGGCTGGTGGTCGCGCTGCAATACGCACGCGATGCCAGCGAGGCCCGCGCCAGTCTCGAGATGCTCCGCGAGCACGATTTCGAGGCCGATCTCGACGAGACGCTGGCCTACTGGCGCGAGTGGCTGAGTGGTTGTCAGTACACCGGATCGTACCAGGCACCGGTGCGTCGCTCGGCGCTGGCGCTCAAGCTGTGTACCTTCGAGCCAACCGGCGCGATCGTGGCCGCGCCCACCTCGTCGCTGCCCGAGGCGCCTGGCGGCGAACGCAATTGGGACTATCGCTACACCTGGCTGCGCGATTCCGCATTCACCCTGGGCGCGCTCGAGGCCCTGGGCTTCCACGGCGAGGCACGCGACTATTTCCACTTCCTGCACGATCTGCATGTGCGTCAGGCCGACCACTTCCGCATCATGTATGGCGTGCTGGGCCAATCAGGCGCGCAGCTGGCCGAGCAGACGCTCGATCACCTGGAAGGCTATAAGGGCGCGCGTCCAGTGCGTATCGGCAACGGCGCGGCCACGCAGCGCCAGCTCGATGTCTACGGTGAGGTGATCGAGGCCGCCTACTACTACGCCATGGCCAGTGGCTTCCGCGATGGTGGGCGCCACCAGGAATCCGATCGCGACCTGCGCGGCCTGTTCGCGGAGGTCGCCAACTACGTCGCCACTCACTGTCAGGACCTGGATCAGGGTATCTGGGAGGTGCGTGGCGCGCCGCGCGCCTATGTCTTCTCGCGGGTGATGTGCTGGGTGGCGCTGGATCGTGCCTGCCGCATGGCCGAAGGCCATGACCACCATCACCACATCGCCCACTGGACGCAAGCCCGCGATGCGCTGCGTACCGATATCCTGACGCACGGCTACAATCAGCACTTGGAGTCCTTCACCCAGGCCTATGGTGACACGGTGCTGGACGCCGCCAACCTGCGCATCCCGCTGGTCGGCTTCCTGCCGGGCACCGACGAGCGCGTGCGTAACACGCTGCGTACCACGGGCCTCCAGCTGGCCGGCCCGAACGGTCTGCTGTATCGCTACAAGCGCGCCGATGGCGCGGGTGGTGGGTCCGCGATGGGTGCGGCAGCGGGGACGAATAACGTGGACGGTCTGGCGGGTCAGGAGGGCGCGTTCCTGGCCTGTACCTACTGGCTGATCCATGCGCTGTGCCACTCGGGGCAGGTCACCGAGGCGCGCGAGCGCTTCGAGCAGATGCTGGGCTATGCCAGCCCACTCGGCCTCTACTCGGAGGAGATCGATCCCCACAACGGCGAGCTCCTCGGCAATTTCCCGCAAGCCTTCACGCACATCGGCCTGATCAACAGCGCCGTCGCGCTGCAGATGGCCCAGGAGGGCCGGCTGCCCGCCATCTGATCTGAGAGAAACACGAGGTCAACCATGCACATCGGCGCGGTCTTTCCCCAGACCGAAATCGGCACCGACCCAGCGGCGATCCGCGACTACGCCCAGGCGGTTGAGACACTGGGCTATACCCATCTCCTGGCCTACGACCATGTGCTCGGCGCCAGCACCAGCACGCGTCCCGACTGGGATGGCCCCTACACCAGCGAAACGCTGTTCCACGAAGTGTTCGTGTTGTTCGGCTACCTCGCCGCCATCACCCAGCGGATGGAACTGGTCAGCGGCGTGCTGATTCTGCCGCAGCGGCAGACGGCGCTGGTGGCAAAGCAGGCGGCGGAGGTGGATGTCCTGAGCGGGGGACGGCTGCGTCTGGGCATTGGGGTGGGCTGGAACACCGTGGAGTATGAGGGATTGAACGAGGAGTTTCAGAACCGGGGCGCGCGCAGTGAGGAGCAGATCGCCGTGCTGCGCGCGCTGTGGAGCGCGCCAGTGGTGACCTTTGATGGCCGCTGGCATCACCTTGACGCGGCGGGCATCAACCCGCTGCCGGTGCGCCGCGCGATTCCGGTCTGGATCGGTGGTAGTGTGGAGGCGACCCTGCGGCGCGTGGGTCAGATGGGTGACGGCTGGTTCCCACAGCGCCGTCCGGACGAGCAGGCGCGGGAGATGGTCGAACGATTGCGCGCATACACCCGCGCGGCGGGACGCGCGGAGGCGGCCGTGGGCATCGAGGCGCGCTTGAGCGTCGGGCGGGTGCCCGAGCACGAGTGGACGGCGTACGCCGCCGGGTGGCAGGCACTGGGCGCGACCCATCTGACGATCAACACGATGGGCGCGGGCTACGCCACCGCGCAAGACCACATCACCGCGTTGCGGCGCGTCAAAGAGGCGCTGGGAGTAGGTTGATGGCGAATACTTCATGGCTGCTGCTGTCTCCGTTGCCTCCATGGCTTCTCCCGCGACGGACCGCCATACACCAGAAATCTGGGCGGATCGGATCAGCGGCGGACGCTGGCTCGCGTCGCTGGCGCCCTCGAACACTGGCTCTCAGCATACACCCGGCGTCGAGCCAGCACACGTGACAAATGTCCCATTTCACACCAGGCGGGTGTTGCATTGGCCCTGCAAACGGCTGAGCTGGTGGCCGATCAAGCACGAACACGAGGTGAGGTGATATAGTGTCCCTGGCCTTGTGCCGGTGAACGTACTCAATCACTGCGTTCAGAGATGCACGGGACCGAAAGGAAGCCATACGTGAACGAGTTGGTCAATGCTGTCTGCCAGAAGACAGGCCTGCCGCAGGATCAGGCAACCGCCGCGGCGCAAGCCGTCGTCGATTTCCTCAAGAGCAAGCTGCCAGGACCGATCGCTTCGCAACTTGACGGCGTGCTCGGTGGGCAGGGCGCCGGTGGCATCGCCGGGCAGGCGCAGCAGGCGCTGGGCGGCCTCGGCGGCGGTCTCGGTGGCATGATGGGTGGCGGCCAGGGCGGCCAGCAAGGCAACCAGGGCAACTAGCCCGCCGTCGATCGTTGAGTTGGTGTCCGCACCGCCGCGAGCGGATGCGTGCCAATTGGTGCGTCGCGCGCCTTGCGTCGCGCGCCTCTAGTTTCCGTGGCGACAAGTACGCGGGCCGGTTCCCTTCTGGGGAGCCGGCCCGTATGTCTGTTGACGGGGGGGTGCGTTCAGCCTCGGTGATGGTGATGGTGGTCGGGATGCTGCTCATGCAGCGGATTATCCGTGCCGTGGGTATGTTCCTGCTCCCCGCCCGCATGATGGTGACGATGGTGGTGGTGGCCATGTTCGCCATGCGCGTGCTTGTGGCTGTGGTGCCCCTCACCGTGGTGCACGTACTCGGGAGCATTCGCGTCAGCGGGTGCGGGCGCTCCGGTTGGGGCGGTGCCGCCAGGAGTGCTGCCAGTCATCGTTGATGCCCTTTCTGCGTGGATCCGTGTGGATCCGTCTGGTTGACCCGTGCGCTTGGCACTGGCACCCATCACCAGTGCGCCAGGAGGCGGCTCGCTCCGCACCCCAGCTGGACCAGGTGTGCGGCGCGCGAGACGGCGCGCGATGCGAGCCGCCGCTGTGACCCTATCACATGCTGGTCATCTGACGCAACTGGCGTACACCGCCTACTGTGGCCCATTCGGGGCATCACTCCACGCGATCCAGCGACGATCGGCTATACTGACCGGGC
>DASYGC010000725.1:0-4703 GCA_036000225.1 Ktedonobacterales bacterium
GGCCGCCACGGTTTGTCACTCACGCGCCGAATTCGATGACGAGCAGATCGAGCGCCATCTCCGGCGTCATCTTGCTCCGCTTGAGAGCGGTATCCACTTGCAGCAGCGCGCGATGCGCGGCTTCGAGTTGCGCGAACGAGAACTGGCGTGCCAGTGGCAGCGACTTCTCGACCACAAACGGCGCCATCCCCGCCGTCTGCGCGATCTGCGGCGGGCGCAAGCCGCGCTCGCTCAGCGCCTTCACCTGCATCAGCGAGCGCGTCTGATGGGCCGTGAGGGCGACGATGCCCAGCGGTGACTCGCCGGCGTCCAGCAACTCATGCAGCAGCGCCAGTGCGCGCTTGCGGTCGCGGCGGGCGAGCGCGTCGGTCAGGTCGAAGACCCGCGCCGGCTGTGTGGTCGGCGTGAGCAAGCGCACCTCGGCGGGTCCGATCTCGCCGCCCGCATCCGCATAGGCGGCCAGCTTGGCCAGCTCGTTATCCAACGCCCGCAGGTTGGCGCCGACACTGCTCGCCAGCAAATGCGCGGCCTCGGGCGTGAGCCGCACCGCGAGTTCCCGCGCGCGCCGCGCGATCCAGGCTTCGAGCTGCGCGCCGCGTGGCGGGGTGAAGCTGTGGAGCTTACCATGGCGCTGCGCGGCGGCCAGCAAAGGACTGGCCGCTTCCAAGGGTTCATCCACCAGCACCACCAGCACCGTTGTCTCCGGCAGATGGGGCACATAGTCCGCCAGGCCCTGCGCGAAGGCCTTGGGATCGGGCCCGCTCGCGCGCCCCTTCTTCCCTTTGCCGGCAGGCTTGTCCACCGGGACCTCCGCCGCCGCGCCATCCTCCTCAGCGTCATCCGCTCCCACCGCCTTCGCCGTGCGCTTGCGTTTGGGCAACCCATCCACCACCACCAGCCGCCGCTCGCTCAGAAAGGGCAGCGTGGCGCAGGTGTTGAGGATGCTCGCAAGGTCCGCCTCGGCCCCCGCGAAGACATCCACACTCAACTCGAAGCCGCCCGCCGCGCGCAGCCGATCCAGCTCCTGGCGCATCGAGTATTCGTCGGGTCCCTGGTAAAGGTAGAACATAGTCGCATGATACCACTGGAACATGACCAGTAGGTGGCGCATGTGCCTTTGACACCCGCACGCGTTGGCGGCACAATCCCCTTCAGAGTAAACTTGTCTTGGTGCAATGATTGTGGGATCACAATGGATGGCAAGAGCGAACGTGAACTGATCGCCTGGTGCATTAGTCAGCTGCGCCGCAACATCGTCGGCGACTTTGCCTACGGGATGATGCGTACGTTTGGGGAGGACGACTATTCGTTCCCGCAACTGGCCGCTCTGCTTTACCTGGATGTCGAGGGTGAACAAACCATCAAAGGGGTAGCGGAGATGCTGGGGCGCTCGCTTTCGGCCACCAGTCGCCTGCTCGATCAACTCGTCGTGCGCGGCACCATCAGCCGGCGCGAGGACGAGCGTGACCGGCGGGTGAAGCGCGTCGCGATCACCAAGCACGGGCGGGCCCTGGTCGCATCGGTCGAACAGCGGCGGGCCGATGTGCAGATCGCGGTGATGAACTATCTCTCGCCGGAGGAACGGGCGCAGGCGATCCGGGGCATGACGCTGCTGGTGGAGGCGACCAAGAGAAGGCAGGAACACCATGGACACCATGAATCTCCAGCAAAGCGAGCAACCAGACCATGAGGTTGCCGGCGGCGCCGATATCGTTCTGCCGTTTGCGGCTATCAATCATGACATGCTGGCGCTGGTGGGCGGCAAGGGGGCCAACCTGGGCGAGATGACCGGCGCCGGCTTGCCGGTGCCGCCGGGCTTCTGCGTGACGACCGCGGCCTACGCGCAGGTGGCGGCGGAGGCGGGGTTGAAGGCGCTGCTCGCGGCGCACGCGGCGCACGCGGCGCACGCGGCGGACCCTGACGATGGCGAGCAGCTTGCCGACCTGGCGCGGGCGGCGCGTGCCAGTATTGAGGGCGCCACCATACCAGCTCAGGTGGCCGCGGCAATTGTCGCGGCCTACCGACGATTGGGCGCCGGTGAACCCATCCCCGTGGCGGTACGCTCCTCGGCCACAGCTGAAGATCTGCCCTTTGCCAGCTTCGCGGGCCAGCAGGATACCTATCTCAACATCGTGGGCGACGAGGCGCTGCTGGACGCCGTGCGGCGCTGCTGGGCCTCGCTGTGGACCGACCGTGCCACCCACTATCGCGCCAGCCTGGGGCTGGATCAGAGTACGGTGCGGCTGGCGGTGGTGGTGCAGCGGATGGTCGAGGCCGCAGTGGCGGGGGTGCTGTTCACCGCCAATCCGGTGACCGGCCAGCGGCGGCAGGCGGTGATTGACGCCAATCCCGGACTGGGCGAGGCGGTGGTCTCGGGCGCCACCAATCCCGATCACTTCGTGGTGAATACGACGAATGGTGCGATTGTCGAGCGGCGGCTGGGCGACAAACGCGTGGTGATCCGGGGCAGCGCGGGCGGCGGCACGGTGCGCACTGAGAGCGGCGCGGGCAGCGCCACGGCGTGTCTCAGCGACGAGCAGGTGCGCGCGCTGACGGCGCTGGGCGCGCGGGTCGAGTCCCACTATGGCGCGCCGCAGGATACCGAGTGGGCGATTGACGCGGCGGGCCAGTTCTGGCTCACCCAGGCGCGACCGATCACGACGCTCTACCCTTTGCCCGCCGGAGCACCTGACAGCGATAAGCTGCTGCGCGTCTACTTTTCGATGAATGTCTTCCAGGGGGTGCTCGGCCCCATCACGCCGATGGGTGTGGCCACCTTTCGCCTCTTCGGTTCGATGATTGCCGGCCTGTTTGGCCTGCGGCCCCGCGATCCGCTGCGAGGACCGAGCGTTCTAGACCAGGCCGGGTCGCGCATCTTCGTCGACGTCACGCTGCCGCTGCGCACCAAGCTGGGGCGCCGCTTGTTGCTGGGCGCCGCGAACTTCGCCGAAGCTCGTTCGGCTGTACTCCTGCGGCAACTGACTGCCGACCCCCGGCTCGCGCTCGTGCGCACACCACGCTGGCGGGTGCTGCGCGCGGCGGGCACGATGGCACTGAAGACACGGGCGCTGCCATCGCTCGTCGGGGCGTGGATCAAGCCCGCGAGCGCGATCAAGCGCATCCAGCGGGCCAGAGCCGAACTGGAGTCGCTGGGCACGCGCCAGCGCAAGAGCGACAGCGCCAGCCAACGCTTGACGGCGCTCGAGCGCTTCTTCACCGGGCGATTGCCCCATATCCTGAGCCTCGTGCCGCCGGCGATTGCCAGCGGGCTGCTCAGTCAGGGGCTGGCGAGCCGGCTCTTGCGGGGTCTGGTGACGGCAGAGGACTTGCAGGTTGTGGTGCGCGCGCTGCCGCACAATCCGACAACGGAAATGGATCTCGACCTATGGCAGTTGTCCCGGCGGGTGGCGGCGGAGAGCGCCACGGCGCAACAGGTCGGTGCGATCGCGCCCGAAGCATTGGCGCGCGCGTATCGCGCGGGCACGTTGCCGCCAACCCTGCAGCAAGGGCTGGCCGAATTCCTCGCGCACTACGGGCATCGCGGTGTGGCCGAGATTGACGTGGGGCTGCCACGCTGGCGTGAGGATCCGACACATATCCTGGGCGTGCTGGCCAACTATCTGCAATTGACCGATCCCGCGCTGGCGCCGGATGCGCTCTTTCGACGGGGCGCGCGGGAGGCGGAGGCGATGGTGGCTGAGTTGACACGGCGCGCCCGACGCAAGGGGTTGGTACGCGCGCGGCTGGTAGGGTTCTTCCTGAGCCGCGCGCGGGCGCTCTCCGGCTTGCGCGAAGCACCGAAGTTCCTCTTTGTCTTGATCCTGGCTCACACGCGTAAGGTGCTTCAAGGGATTGGCGAGGAACTGGCCGCGACCGGACGCCTGGAGCGCGGCGAGGACATCTTCTTCCTCACGCTGCAAGAGGTACACGCGGCACTTGCGGGCAGCGATTCACGCGCCATCGTGCGCGAGCGGCGCGCGGTCTACGCGTATGAGTCGCGGCGCCGTCATGTGCCACGCGTGCTGCTCTCCGATGGCACCGAACCAACTCCGGCCGACGTGGCGGGCACTGAAGGCGATGCGGCGCGCGGCGTGCTGCGGGGTACGCCCGCGTCGCCGGGTACGGTCAGCGGGCGGGCACGAGTGATTCTCGATCCCACCGGGGCGCACCTGGAGCCGGGGGAGATCCTGGTGGCGCCCTCGACCGATCCTGGCTGGACGCCACTCTTTCTCACCGCCGGTGGGCTGGTGATGGAGATGGGAGGCGCGATCTCCCATGGTGCGGTCGTTGCCCGCGAGTACGGCATCCCGGCGGTCGTCGGCGTGGCGGGGGCCACCGAGCGCATCAGCAGCGGCCAGCGCATCAGCGTGGATGGCGCGGCGGGGATGGTGGTGATTGAGGAGGGGGAGGAGTTGGGGTAGGGGATGGCCGTAGGGGCGCGGTCGACGTGCGCGGTCGGCGGGCGCGGTCGGCGGCCGGTGCGTAGTGGGTGGCCAGCGGGCGAGGGGTGCGCGGGGGGGCGCGGGATGGCGAACGTGAGCGGTCGGCGGGCCGGCCAGCGGGTGAATCCGCGCCAGGAGGCGTGCCGCCACAAAGTCCGCCTGCGCGGACTGCAGAGATTCAGGATCAAGCAGGCGCCGCTGGCCGGATTCGAACCGACGACAACCCAGTTCCGAAGACTGGTGCTCTATCCACTGAGCTAC